>JAIBCZ010000287.1 GCA_024679645.1 Amphritea sp. | reverse complement strand
TGTCGGGAATGCTGGAGATAGTTTCGTGCCAGCTCTTCGCGAATCTGATCACGGAGTTTTTGAATCGTCGTGCCAGATTGGCTGAGCTTATATTGCAGGGTACGGGGCACGATATTTAACTCAGTAGCGACCGCTTCTAAAGTAGTTAATCCCAGCGGCATCAGGTCGATCAGTGTATTGCGTACCTGGCCGGTCAAATCGGCCATCTGTAACCGTTGCAGGTAGTCTTCAACCAGCTTGTCATTCTGCTCAGCTAACAGACTATTACCGGTAGGCAGATGTTCCTTTAGTTGCGCAGCATCCAGCTCCAGGCTGTTATCGGGTTCACCAAAACTGACCGGGCACTGAAAATAGTTGTTCCACAACTCAGGGTTCGCAGGCGCTACGCGTGAGAATCTTACCGAACGGGGTGAAAAGCGTTGATCCGACATGTCGCGGAACATTTTGACGATCGCGCCAAGAAAATAATCGACGCCCTCTGCGACGACTAATGGCTGCTGGTCAGACGATTTAATCTTCATCGAGAAAGCTAAGCTATCTGTGCCTGACTGACTCAGTGACAGACGGCAACCATCATTGAGTAACACTTCAAATCGTACCATTCGCTGCAGTGCGTCGAGCAAGCTGTTACTGGCCCAGAGAGAGAAACCCAGTGCATGGAAAGTGGTTGGACAGACATACCGGGCCACCTGCAAACCGATATCCTCCTGCCCCGTTTCGGCTAACGCCAGCGCCCAGAGAGAGCGGGTGTGATCAGAGCTGAAGCGAGCATCGGTATCGCGCTTTTGTGAGAGATCTACCCCGGCATCCTGGAGCAGTTGATTGCCGTTGTAGCCCAGCGAATCCAGAGCACGTCCGACAGCCACAGACCAGCCACCGACAACGGTGGACGATGATTTATTGTCGACACCCGCAGGTTGTCCTGGTTGGGAATTTTTGTCCATGCGCATGCGGTACTAAGTCGCCTCGAAAATAGAGCCCTAGTGTACCCCTTAGTTCTGATGAACCAAAGGGGTGGAAAGTGAGATCCATGGGTTAAAAGCTGAGATGCGTTGAGTGCCAGTTCCTCCGGGATGTGAGGCCGTTGTGTCATATAGACCATCATCTGGTGCCCCCGGTCACAATCGGCATGGAGAATGCCCGGCTTGAATGAAATCGATTTCGCCTTTCCTTAGTTAGAAACACGGCTGACAACTTGTTCGGATACATTCGCGTGGACAAGTCTGTATCTGGATATAAATCATGAAGAATTTGCTGAATAAGCATTAGCATTTCTAAACGATCGTTTTAATTGCTACAAATAGAGTTGAGAGGTTCGGATAACGCTGAGCCTCTTGTTTTATGGGCTGCAAAAAGCAGCTATTTACCCTTGCAAAGGAGTGACACTACTATGGGAACTTTTATAGCAAATAACGTCCCGCAAAATCATCCACCTCAGCCATTAACGGCTCAGCAGATTATTCATCAACGTCAACGGCGTTATTGGGATGCCCGGGTGTATGAAGAGATACGTCTGGGTAACTGGAGCCGAACCGATGTCGATAACCAGATAGATCTGCAGGGCTGGTTGCCTTATCTGGAACAACTTCCCCGTGACCCTTATGTTGAAACCCGCTGGAAACGGATGTCCTGGTTTTATCTGGATCAGTCAGGTGAGCCCCGGGTGTTAGCGGGCTGTCCGATGGCACAGGCTGGCGCCTTCAATGACGCTGAAACTATGGCCGATAAAGTACGCCATTATGCGCCGCTGGAAGATAGGTTTATTCAGCGAGATGATGTCATCGCTTTTATTAAAGGCTGGGCTGATCTTTGGGATATCCAACCGGGCGAACCGGTTCTGATGCAGATCAACGGGGTGCGGGGAGATCAGTTAACCGACCCGTTACAGGGCCAGGGTATCCATAAAGATGGCAGTAAGTTTCTCAGTGTATTGGTGATCAACCGGGAAAATGTCAGCGGTGCGACCAGCTCGCTATCGTTTGATAAGCAGGGGCAGCAAGAAATTATATCGGCGGACCTGGCTCCGGGAGAGATTCTGCATATAAGGGATGATCAGATTTACCACAGTGTAGGTAGTCTGAAACCGATGGATAGTCGTCAGCCATTTGAGCGATTTATTATTATCATTAACTGCCGTTTTAATGATCAGTTCCAGAACCGAATTCTCCGGGAG
>JAIBCZ010000200.1 GCA_024679645.1 Amphritea sp. | reverse complement strand
GGGTGCTGTTGCTGCATCTCATCAACCGCTTGCTCCAGGACATTACGGCTTTCAACGACAGAACTCTGGCGAGACACCGCAGCACTGAGCCGACTGCCAACCGGGCGCTCATTAAAATACTTACGCCCCTGTTCGGCAGAGAGTTTCTCTACCCGCCCCTGAATGCGCACCTGACGCTCTAGACCATACCAATAGAACATAATCTCAGCCTGGGGATTTTCAGCTAATTCCTGCCCCTTACGACTACGATAATCGGTATACCAGGCAAAGCCTTCTGCACCAAAATGCTTTAACAACACTATACGTGCTGATGGCATACCTGTGGCACTAGCGGTAGCCAATGTCATTGATGTGGCATCATCCGGGCTATATTCAGCCGCGGTCTGCATCCAGTCAGCAAACTGCTGTAGCGGATCGGCCGACAGATCAGACCGGTTAAGAGGTTGTGCCACGTATTCACGGCGTAGGGCTTTAAAATCGCCCTGATCGGATTGACTCATAAATAACCTGAACATTAATACTTAATATTTAGTCGCTATAGTACTTCACTATGCGCTCAACATCACGGTGATAAGCCCCGCCAAATAACAACAGATGGTTCAGATAGTGATAGAGGTTATAAAGATCACTCCGGGAGCGCCAATCAGACTGAATATCGCTGTGAAATTGATAAGCCTGATAAAAACGCTGACTGAATCCACCAAACATCAGGGTCATCGCCAACTCTGCCTCTGCCCAGCCATAATAGACCGAGGGATCTATCAATGCAGGCTCTCCCGCAGGACCACTGATCACATTTCCCGACCACAAGTCGCCATGCAACAGCACCGCGGGCTGTTCAGGTAACCATTGCCAAAGGGATTCGCTCAGCCTCAATAGCTGTTCAAACAGCGCTGTTGTTATCAAGCCCTGCGCCAGACACTGCTGACCCAATATCTGATAGCGTTGCCGGGCATAAAAACTAAAACCCTCCTCTTGCCAATGATTTAGCTGGCGGGTACCGCCACAAAAAGTGTCATGAGCGAAACCAAAGCGAGCATTCTGACAGTGGTGCTGGAACGCCAGCCCTCTGCCTAAACGCTCATCAAAGTCTGTTGAGCGCTCAGCGGGAAAAAGGTATTCCAACAGTAAACATTCCCCGGCTTGTAACATAACCTCTGGAATACGCAGCGCCTCAGACCCGGATAAACGCAGAGATTCCAGCCCTGAAGCCTCTGCTTCACACTGCTCTGAAGAGCCCTGCATCTGCTTTAAAACAAGCTCAAGCCGGGCGCCTTTTGACGTTGTCAGACTAAGCTTAGAGATATCCGCAACGCAACCACCACTGAGTGGTGTTACTGTATCAAGCATCAGGGACTGGCGTTGCAGCCATTCAACTATGGGTTGAGGTATTAAATCTGGCATACTCTGTTTACAGCTTCCAAATAAGGCATCTATAACAATGCAAGGCACTCTCACACACCTGATCGCCTGTCACGAATGTGATCTGTTGATTGAACGGGTTGCAAATCAACCCGATCAGGATGTTATCTGCCCCCGTTGTCATGCCCGTTTATATTACACCACCCTGAATAGTATTGAGCGACTACTCGCCCTCTCCCTCGCCGGCCTCATTCTTTTTATTCCGGCCAACCTGTTTCCGATTCTCAGCTTGCGGGTTTTTGGCCAGAGCCAGAGTGAAATTATCCTCCAAAGCGCCCTGTCTTTGTATGAAGGCGGACTAATAGTGGTTGCCCTGCTCATCCTGTTGTTTGCTGTTGTCGTCCCTCTGATACAGCTCATCGCGCTGTTTTATATTAGCTTTACTCTTCACTATCGCTGGGAAGGCCGATTGCTACGCCAGGCCATGCACAGTTATCAACATCTGCGGGGCTGGGGAATGTTGGAGATATTTTTACTGGGCGTGCTGATCTCCATCATTAAGCTTAAAGATATCGCTGATCTTGAGATCGGCCTGGGGCTCTACAGCCTGGCGGCCCTGATTGTTGTCATAACGTTGAGCAGCATCTTTTTCAATCCTCACCAGATCTGGCATCAAATCGATCTGCACCGAAAGCAGAGCCGTTCCCATGACTAATCTGAAAACCACTTTTCGCTCAGCCCGTGACAACGGCTACCTGCTCTGCAGCGACTGTGAAAAACTGCATTACCTTCATCAGGAAGGACAACATTGCGATCGCTGTGGTGCACATCTGCATAGTCGAATTGCCAACTCTATGAGCCTGAGCTGGGCCTGCCTGATCGCTTCAATGTTGCTATTTCTACCGGCCAACCTGCTCCCTATCATGACATTTAAAACCTTCGGCCAGGGTGAACCCAACACCATTATAGGCGGTGTACTCCACCTGCTGGAACAGGATATGCTGATGATTGGCCTGGTTGTCTTAATCGCCAGTATCGTCGTACCCGTCCTGAAAATGATCGCCCTGACCATTTTGCTCTGTACTGTACAATTTGGTTTACAGACCAACTTACGTCAGAAAACAATGATGTTTCGGGTCGTCGAGTGGATCGGTCGCTGGTCGATGCTGGATATTTTTGTGATTGGTATTCTGGTCGCGCTGGTACAATTGGGCAGTATTGCTCATATTGAAGGCAACCATGGAGCCACCGCTTTTGCCATTGTAGTATTATTGACCATGTTTTCGGCTATCGCTTTTGATACCCGGCTGATTTGGGATAATGGAACGTCGGACTTACCCGCCGACAGTACTGATCATAAGGATGATTCATGAGCACCCCTGCTTCAGACAACAGTGCCGCAACGCCCATTATAAAACGCCACAAAGGCCCTTCCGTCGTTTGGCTATTGCCTTTTCTAGCCGCACTGATTGCTGGCTGGCTGGTCGTTAAGAGCTATCAGGACGCCGGCATTATGATCGAAGTGCAGTTTGAGACGGCCGAAGGTCTAGAAGCGGGAGTCACCAAAGTCATGTACCGGGGTCTCCCTACCGGAATGATAAAAAGTCTGAAACTCAATGAGGATTTGAAAAGCGTCACCGCGATGATCGAAATGGAGAAAGAGACTTCAGATATTCTGGTTGAAGGCACTCGCTTCTGGCTGGTCAAGCCGCAGATATCCCTCAGCGGAGTTAAAGGTCTGAATACACTGCTCTCGGGGTATTATATTGAACTACAGCCTGGTAGTGGCAACGAGCGATTAAACTTTATCGCTGATAACGAACCGCCCCCCCCGCTGAAAGATCGCAAGGGACTTTATCTCTCTCTGTTAGCCGACTCAGCCCAGTCAATACAGCGCGGGGCTAAAGTGTATCATCGCCAGATAGAGGTAGGAGAGGTCATAAATTTCGGTCTGACCAATAACGCCAGTCAGATCCGCATCGAACTCTTTATCGAACCCGCCTACAGTCACCTGATCAGTGACAGCACCCGCTTCTGGAATGCCAGTGGTATAAGCCTGAAAGCGAATCTGTCTCAGGTAAATCTGCGTTTCGGTTCATTAGCCGCGATTATCGCTGGCGGTATTAGTTTCTATACGCCACCGGATGATGACAGCAAACTCACCCCAGACCATGAATTCAACCTGTTTCCAGATTTCGAGGCGGCTGAAGATGGCTTAGTGGTTAACGTTAAGTTCCCTGCCCGCACCGATATACATGAAGGCATTCGGGTGATGAGTGAAGGGATACAGATTGGCCGGGTACAAAGTCTTGAATTAAGCAGCGACCTGTCCACGCTCAACGCCCGCTTGCTTATCGATCCCCGCGCCCGCCCGCTGTTACGAAGTGGTAGCCAGTTCTGGCTACCCAAACCGACATTCTCACTGACACAGCTACAAAATATCGGTGAGCTGATACAAGGCTCTGCTGTTCAGTTACTGCCTGGCCCGGGAACGCCACAGTTTGAATTTTCTGCGCTCAACCGCGCACCCGCCCGCAGGCCCGGCACAGCGGGACTGGATATCAGCTTCGAAAGCGAACAACTCGGCTCTATCAGTTTCGGCTCCCCCATTATGTATCGGCAGATTCCAGTGGGTGAAGTACGCGGTTATGAGTTGACCGGAGATGGATCGAAAGTACTGATCCACGGGACAATCCGGCAAGAGTATACCGCGCTGGTAAAGCAGAGCAGTCGTTTCTGGGAAGAGAGCGGTATAAAACTCAAAGCGGGTGTAGATGGCGTTGAACTGAAGAGTGGCTCGCTCGGCACTGTCATTAATGGTGGTATAGGGTTCTTTACGCCAGATATCAAAGACCAGAAGCCCATCGGCGACAATCAAATATTTCATCTGTTTCGAAATTTTGACAACGCCAGTCAGCATGGTCGGTTACTCTATCGGGAAAACGCCGATAAACTGCCTATTAGGGTTAAAGCGGAGTCGCTGGGTTCAATCACCAGTGGTGCCCCGGTACTCTACAAACAGCTTCAGGTAGGCAGCGTCAGTCATTACGCGCTCTCTGCCGAAGATGACAGCGTCATTGTCCACCTGTTAATCGACAAACCCTATCGCCACCTGGTAACAGATCAGAGCCGTTTCTGGAATGCCAGCGGAATAGACGCAAGCCTGAGCCCCAGTGGGGTGAATATTCACAGCGAATCTTTTCAGACGCTGTTACGCGGTGGAATCGCCTTCGCCAATCGCCAG
>JAIBCZ010000139.1 GCA_024679645.1 Amphritea sp. | reverse complement strand
TTTAGAAGAACCCGGTCTGCGGCCTGCACAGTAGTTGTTGCGGCAGTCAAAGCGGTTGAGAGTACTGCAGCGGAGACCAGAGACTTAGAAAATGTATTCATGGTGTATCCTCGTGATGTTTTGTTGTTTTTATCTTAATTTTCCTGATTCAGAACAGGCCATTCGGAAGCCTATAAAAATTGTTCTTGAATAATTGGTAATACCAATTTACCATGCAATTAGTCGCTACCTTAAAAGTTACGGGTGTAGCTTGTCAATGGTTTTTTATGTATTAAAAATAGACCTATCTTCTGAAAAAGCGCTATTTTTTATTAAAATCAATGGGAAAGCGGCGAAATCATCCTGGTCAGACCAATTTTTATTTGGTGTGTCTCACGTGCTTCTATATAGTTCACCTCTGCAATTGGCGTCTATGAGTAGAAGTGTAATAGGTTGCAATCTGAGCTCTCTGTGTGTGAGGTGAGCTTGCATGACGGGCTATTAAGGCCGGTTAAAATAATTTGATGAGTTGCTCGGACAGAGTGTGTAGCGGAGAGCGTAAGATGGCGTATCAGCGAGTTAAACAACCCAAGATATCCGATGTAATCATGGGCCAGTTGGAAGAGATGGTGCTCGAAGGTACGCTCAAGCCCGGTCAAAAGTTACCCCCGGAACGAGAGCTGGCTAAGCAGTTTGAGGTTTCGCGTCCTTCACTAAGAGAAGCGGTTCAGAAACTGGCGACTAAAGGAATCCTTATCAGCCGCCAGGGCGGAGGCACTTATGTCTCTGAAGAGCTGGGAGGAGCATTCTCAGACCCTTTATTAGAGCTTTTTCGCACGCACCCGGAAGCGCAGTATGACCTGTTAGAGTTTCGTCACGCCCTCGAAGGTGTCTCTGCCTATTATGCAGCACTGCGAAGTACCCCCGCGGATAAAGAAAATATTCGCGCCTGTTATGATGCTTTGCAGGGCTATCACGATAGAAAGGAATTCGATAAAGAGGTACTGGCCGATGTGGACTTTCATCTGGCGATAGCTGAAGCCACACATAATATGGTTTTGCTGCACATGATGCGGGCCCTTTTTAGTTTGCTGCGACAGCATATTTGGGAAAACCTTAAGGATATCTACCCTAAATCGGATATTCGCGGAAAAATACACGAGCAGCATTCGGTGCTTATGGATGCGATCCTGGCGGGTGAGCCAGAAAAGGCACGCAAGGCTGCCCACGATCACCTAGCTTATGTAGAAGATGCGCTGCTGGAACAGGGCAAAGAGAACACTCGCCTGAAAAGAGCACTGCGTCGTGCTGACGTCACCCCCCTCTAATACTTTGCCTGTATAAAAACTACATAGAGTGGTTGTTTTGTAGTCGAGCTAGACTTTAATGACGTTTTTATGTAGTATTACTACAAAATCAAGAACCACTATAAAAAAAGACAGGCTTGCTGCAATGCAGCATGAAACCTGTTAACAAGCTCTGAATGGCGCCATAGAAGTGCTGGAGAGTTAGGCAAAGTGTTTATGAAACGCATGTTTTTGGTGTTGTGAGTTCTTAATAGAGAACTGAAATCGTAAAAACTTCATTAAGTACAGCTTAAGTAGCTGTTCTTTTGTCTGATTTTCCGTTAATACTTCTAGCTGTCTCAAAGTTTATTTCTACACTGGGAAAGATTGGGCTTCCCGGTTTTGAGTACACGACAAGAATAATGGAGAAAGGCAAAGTGCAAGAATTTATCGACGATGTAGATCCAATCGAAACCGGTGAGTGGGTGGAGGCCCTTGAGTCTGTTGCTAAAAACGAAGGCAGCGATCGTGCTCACTATATTCTGCAAAAGCTGGGTGAAAAAGCGTCAGAGCTAGGCGTAGATGCAGGCACGAGCCTGACCACCCCATACCGCAATACAATTACCCCTAAGAATGAATCCCGCATGCCGGGTGACCTGTTTATGGAGCGTAGAATTCGTTCCTTTATTCGTTGGAACGCCATGGCAATGGTCATGCGTGCTAACGACAATGCTGATGGCCTGGGTGGTCATATTTCAAGCTTCTCCTCTTCTGCTACCTTGTATGATATTGGCTTCAACTACTTTTTCCGTGGTTCAGAAGGTGAGCAGGAAGGCGATCTGGTGTTCTTCCAGGGTCACATCTCTCCGGGTATCTATTCCCGTGCATACCTTGAAGGTCGCTTGACTGAAGAGCAGATGGATAACTATCGCCGTGAAGTAGACGGTATTGGCTTGTCTTCTTACCCACACCCTTGGTTGATGCCTGATTTCTGGCAGTTCCCAACGGTATCTATGGGGCTGGGTCCTATTCAGGCGATCTATCAGGCGCACGTAATGCGTTACCTGTCAGCGCGTTCACTGATCGATCGTGGTGATCGTAAAGTATGGGCCTTCCTGGGTGATGGCGAGTGTGATGAGCCTGAATCGCTGGGTGCAATCGCACTGGCGGGTCGTGAGAACCTTGAGAACCTGGTATTTGTGGTTAACTGTAACCTGCAGCGTCTGGATGGACCTGTACGGGGTAACGGTAAGATCGTTCAGGAACTTGAAGGTGTATTCCGCGGCGCTGGCTGGAATGTTATCAAGTGTCTGTGGGGCCGCCATTGGGATCCACTGTTTGAAAATGATGAAAAAGGTCTGCTGATCAAGCGGATGAACGAAGTATGTGACGGTGAGCTGCAGAACTACAAGGCGAACGGTGGTGCATATACCCGTGAGCACTTCTTCGGTAAATACCCAGAGCTGCTGGAGATGGTTAAGGATCTGTCGGACGACGATATCATGAACCTGAACCGCGGCGGTCACGATCCATATAAAGTATTCGCGGCTTATCAGTCAGCTATGGATCATAAAGGTCAGCCAACGGTTATCCTGGCGCAAACGGTTAAAGGTTATGGTACCGGTAAATCGGGCCAGGCGAAGAACGATACCCATTCCATGAAGAAAGTGGCGATGGATGATCTGAAAGACTTCCGTGATCACCACAACATTCCTCTGACCGACGATCAGCTGAAAGAAGTTCCTTATTACCGTCCGTCTCCGGATTCTCCGGAAATGAAGTACATGATGGACCGTCGTCAGAAGCTGGGTGGTGTTTACCCAACCCGTCGTAGCGATTTTGATGCGCTGGAAATTCCACCGCTGGATACCTTTGCTGCACAGTTGAAAGACAGTGGCAAACGCGAAATGTCTACGCAGATGGTGCTTAACCGTGTACTGAGTACGCTGGTTAAAGATAAGAACATGGGTCAGCGGGTCGTACCAATTGTACCGGATGAGGCCCGTACCTTTGGTATGGAAGGTATGTTCCGTCAGCTGGGAATCTATACCTCAGCCGGTCAGCGTTACGTACCACATGACTCTGATCAGATCATGTTCTACAAAGAGTCTAAGACTGGTCAGATTCTTGAAGAAGGTATTAACGAAGCAGGTGCGATGTCTGCATGGATGGCTTGCGCTACTTCATACAGTAACAACGACTGCACTATGGTGCCGTTCTACATCTACTACTCAATGTTCGGCTTCCAGCGGATCATGGACCTTGCATGGGCTGCCGGTGATATGCAGGCACGTGGTTTCCTGATCGGTGCGACGTCTGGTCGTACTACGCTGAATGGTGAAGGTCTGCAGCACCAGGATGGTCACTCTCACCTGATGGCGCAGATGATTCCGAACTGTGTCTCTTACGATCCGACCTTCGGCTACGAAATGACTGTGATCGTTCAGGACGGCCTGAAGCGCATGTTCCAGGACAAAGAGAACAAGTTCTACTACATCACAACAACGACTGAAAACTACGCTCATCCGGGAATGCCTGTAGGTGTTGAGGAAGCGATAGTTAAAGGCATGTATGTCTTGAAGGAAGGTAAAGATTCCGACATGAAGGTACAGCTGATGGGTTGCGGTGCGATCCTGCGTGAAGTCATTGCTGCGGCAGATATTCTGCGTGATGAATACGGTGTTGAATCCGACATCTGGAGCACCACTTCGATCAATGAAGTTCGTCGTGATGCGCAAGCGGTAGCACGCTGGAATATGTTGCACCCTGAAGAAGAGGCGCGTACCTCTTATCTTGAAGATTGTCTGAAAGATCGCCAGGGCCCGGTTATTTCATCGACTGACTACATGCGTGCATACGCGGATCAGTTGCGTGAATATATCCCGCGTACTTATAAAGTGCTGGGTACCGATGGTTATGGTCGTTCTGATACACGTAGCAAGCTGCGTGAATTCTTCGAAGTTAACCGATACTACGTCACCGTTGCTGCACTGACTGCTCTGGCAGAAGAAGGCAAGGTAGAGCGTTCTGTTGTAGCCAAAGCGATGCAGAAGTTTGGCATTAACCCGGAAAAACCAGCCCCTTGGACTGTGTAACCCGAAGCTGAACTTTTAAGAGAGGATATAAACGTGAGTACTGTAAACATTACGGTTCCTGATATTGGTGGCGCTACAGACGTAGATATTGTTGAAGTCTGTGTAGCTGTTGGTGACACAGTAGTTGAGGGCGATTCTCTGATCGTCCTTGAAACTGACAAGGCATCCATGGAGGTGCCTTCTACCCACGCCGGTACGATCAAAGAGATTTTGGTTGAAGCGGACGGCACATGTAACGAAGGCCAGGCGATTGTGGTATTGGATACCGGCCTGGTGGTTGATGAAGTTGCACCGGTTGAAACTGTAGCAGAGGCACCTGCCCCTGCGGCGGCGCCTGCTCCGGTTGCAGCCGCACCTGCTGCTGCCAGCGCGGTAGAAAAAATATTAGTGCCAGATCTGAGTGGTGCGACCGATGTTGATGTTGTTGAAGTCCTGGTAAAGGATGGCGATAGCGTTGAAGAAGGCGATTCCCTGATCGTTCTGGAAACAGACAAAGCATCGATGGAAGTACCAGCACCTAAAGCCGGTGTGGTTGTGTCAATGCAGATTAAAGAGGGTGGCACTGTTACTGAAGGTGATCATCTGTGCGACCTGCAAGTAGCCGGAGCAGAGCCTGCTCCTGCGGCAGAAGCACCAGCACCAGCTGTTGCTCCAGCTGCCGCGCCTGCTCCGGTTGCCGGTGGCGTAGAAGATGTTCTGATTCCTGATCTGAGCGGTGCGTCCGATGTTGATGTGGTCGAAGTACTGGTTAAGGATGGCGACACTGTAGAAGAAGGCGATTCACTGATCGTTCTGGAAACGGATAAAGCATCGATGGAAGTACCTGCCCCTAAAGCGGGTGTGGTTAAGTCCATGACGATTAAAGATGGTGACCAGGTCAATGAAGGCCAGCTATTGATGCAGCTTGAAGTAGCGGGTGGTTCTGCTCCGGCAGCGGCCCCAGCTCCAGCTCCAGCTCCAGCTGCCTCTGCTGCTGCGGCTCCGGCTAAAGCAGCGGCCCCAGCACCAGCGGCATCCGGTACTGTTGATCGTGAAGCGTTAGAAAAGAAAAACAAAACCGTTCATGCTGGCCCTGCGGTACGCGCAACGGCCCGTGAGTTCGGTGTTGATCTGTCTCTGGTAACGGGTACCGGCCCTCGAAATCGCATCCTGAAAGAAGATGTTCAGGCCTACGTTAAAGGTGCGCTGAAGAAGTTGGCTGAGAAGCCTGCTGCTGCAGCCGTCACTGGCGGTTCGGGTATTCCGGCAATTCCAGAAGTCGATTTCAGTCAGTTTGGCGAAATCGAAATGGTCAAGATGTCGAAGATCCACAAGCTGACCGCGGCGAACATGTCTCGTTGCTGGCTCAACATTCCACACGTAACTCAGACCGATAAGGCTGATATTACCGACCTGGAAGCGTTCCGTGCGGGTATGAAGGAAGAGGCTGCCCGTGAAGGCGTGAAGCTGACTCCTCTGCCATTTATGCTGAAAGCGATCGCGATTGCTCTGAAAGCGCATCCGAAGTTTAACGCTTCATTGCATGCGGATGGCGAGCACGTTGTTTATAAGAAATATATAAACATCGGCATGGCGGTTGATACGCCAAATGGTCTGATGGTTCCAGTGATCAAAGATGCAGATAAG
>JAIBCZ010000035.1 GCA_024679645.1 Amphritea sp. | reverse complement strand
GATGTGTCGTTCGGCTTTCCCGCACGGATTACCGTGACGGTGCATCCGGGTAACCGGGGCATTGTCGATATCGAACGGGAAGTCACCCTGGGCCAGCCGATCCACTCCAAAGGGGTGCTGATCCTGTCCGGCTACTTGGGTCACAAATACGCCAAAGACTTCCCCCTGACACTGTCTGCCAGTATTGCCCTCGAACAGTCTTACGGCTATGTCGACGGCGATAGCGCCTCAATGGCGGAAGTTTGTACCCTGATATCGGCACTGACGGATATCCCGATCAAGCAGCAGTTCGCTATTACCGGTTCGATCAACCAGTACGGTGAAGTACAGGCCATCGGCGGTGTAAATGAGAAAATTGAGGGTTTCTTCAACCTCTGCAAAACCCGAGGTTTAACCGGCTCCCAGGGCGTTGTGATCCCGAAAGCCAATATCCGTAATCTGATGCTCAAACGCGAAGTCGTTGATGCGGTCGCCGAAGGGCAATTCTGCATCCACGGCGTCTCAACCGTCGACCAGTGTCTGGAACTGCTGATGGGCCGCAAAGCCGGACAGCTAAAAGAAGACGGCACCTTCACCCAGCGCTCGGTTAATGCGCAGGTGGTTAAGCGGTTGAGGGAAATCGCTAAGGCTAAGGCGTAGCCTTAGCTTTTGCTTTAGACCGCCGCTGCGCGGCTAGCTAGAACGCGCTTCGCGCTGGCTAGACGTCACTGCGTGACTTGCTAGTGGCTAGGAAAAGCCGTCGCTCGTCGCTCGAACGTCACAAAAAGCGTGACTAGCTCGAAAGAGAAGGGGGTTATTTCCTAAACTGCTTAAGCAAAAAAAAATAAATCGGTCCCCTTTTTATTCTTTTTATTTTTATTAGTTATTTATCTGGTTACTCGAATATGGAAGGACGAGTCATAACGGGCGAGTTACTTTAGTGTTCTTTTGTCAAAGTCTTAATGGGAGCTAGTTATACGACTTAGAAAGCTTTAACAGTGGTGCCAAGTACACTCAATCGGATTTCTGGCTTTATGGCATCAAGGCAAGTATCTATGTTTTGGTCATACAGGATATGAGCATAAACAGAATTGTTTCTGTCGGTATCAGTCGTATCATATAGGATATCAAGCAGAACTTCGTTTGGTGTTGCCATCCTTATGACCCCTAGATGTAAACACATTGGCCGCACTTCTTCTAATAATGCTTTTCTAGTTCGGGCAAGAATCTTTGAATTATTTCCAAGTTCTATTGGAAGTTCATCATTAAAATAATCGGATACTTTTATGAATCGTGCTGTGAATAATAGACCCGTTTCTTCAAGAGAGTTATTTCTGAGGGCGGTATTCAAAACAGCACAGATTTGTTCGGCTAGTGTGCGGCCTTTAATATATAGATTATCTGGAGTTATACGAAGATCTTTATGGACTGCAGCAACAATAGTATGTGGGAAAAATTCAGGATAATTAATGGATGGCTTATTAGTCTGATCCACATAATCAGGAGCCTGATGAATTAGTACAGCTCCGTTGTTGCCAGCATGGTCGGCTTTTTCATCAATTTTAAAGCGAACATTTGGTCCAATATTGTCATCATGAATGTATATGATGTCTGTGCTTGCATCGAAAGGACTAACAGAATTAGCTATTGTATCAATTTGTTCTGGGTCGCGAAAACCAACACCGCATACAGCATGACCAATGGATGCGTTTGGGTCATTATGAATCCCCATAATGACAACAGGATAACCCGAACGCAGAAGAGCTGAGCAGATGGCGCTAAATCGCTGTTTTGAAAAGTAACCTCTAGTGAACTCACCGGAGCTTACCACAGGAGCAAATCCATGCTCTTTTATAGCTTCTAGTAATTGCGCTGTAGTCAAATAATTGGATGGATATACTAACCCACCCATTGAAGCTGTTTTATGTGCTGACTCTGTGATTTCTGTAGTTGTTGGGACTGCATGCATATCATCAAAGGCAGAAGAATGAAGCATGCTCCAGACGCTGACAGTTGCGCAAGCTGCTACACCACTATCTTGCTGCTGCCATGCTAATCCCAGTACATCTAACTGTACGCCACCAATGTTACATTGATAGGTTCTAGATGGCTTAGTAATTCTGGGTTTACTCGGATCGGGGTCATCAAACCATTTTAAAACCGTTCGGCCAAAGGGGCTCAAAGGAAGAGGTCTCATTACAGTGAAGCCGAGATATGAGTCTTGCAGTTTTTTTTGAGCCTCATCATCTTCAGATAAAGCTTTAATAAAAAGCTCACTATCTGCTTCTTCAGAATCGAAGAAGTGAACGCGCTGGCATGTATTTGGGTAACCACGAGAGCTTAAACTGTAAAAAGCTGAAAATTCGGAAAGATAATCACGGTCGAAGTAGTTTGGTTCGATTATGACTTTCTTTACATTTAGGCTTTGAAGGTATGAGGTGATGTAAAGTTTTTGGTTACTCTCATGGAGGGTACTCAGAGGACTTTCTTCACCAAAGACATCACAAAAAATCAGCTTTTTTGCCGAATTCACTATTACATATTCCCTGTGTAAAGTGGAGAGGGTTTAACAAACAGCTTTAGCTAAGGTCTCGCTATCAACAGGAGTTCTGAATGCTTTTAGTAACTCATCACTCACATTTCTGTTGAATGCTTCAGCGATTTCTTTTTTAGCTTCTTCTGATATAACTAGAGGCGCAGCCGCAACTGCGTTATCAGCGCATGTCGCACGTACAGCACTTTGCCAAAGAGTCAAAGGTTCCTTCTTGCTCATTAGACTTATCTCCAGAATCCAATTAATCACGCGATTCTATAAGTTAAATAATAGAGTAGCAATCATATTATAGGATGAATTTTGTTCAATTACGTAAGGAAAGTATCGGCAAACGCCGTGTTTACTTGAATTTTGTGCAGAAGTAAATGTTGCCATTATGGTTACGCTTCTGCTTAAAAGGGCTTTTGATAGGTGGAACAAATGGGGTCAGCAATAATAATGGGGACGGACTTATTTTCTTTTGCTTAAATAGCTTAAGAAATAATCCAGTCCCCTCTTTTTCGAGCAAGTAAAACGAAGTTTTACGTCGAGCAACGAGCAACGGCTCTTGCTTTTTCTAGCAAGGAAACGAAGTTTCCGTCTAACCACTAGCTAGCCGCGCAGCGGTGGTCTAACTACTTCCCTATGCGAAGCTGCGTGGATAAATGTAGCGTAACTGGTCACCCGAACGTCGTAACCAGGGTGGCTTACTTGAACTTGTATTTAGTTAAGCAATGGTCATTTGCTTACTTGATAGTAAAAGATAATTTACATTGTCCGTATTATAAAGCCATTATAGCCTTACTACTCAGCCCCGTACGTAGCGATTAAGTTCGCTGGCAGTTGGGGCGAAAAAACCGACCTAGTGTCGGTTTTTTCGCATATAAAAGTAAAAAAGGTTTGGTCTGCTTATTATTGCTTATTCGATAATAGATATGCGCCATTCTTTTTCGAGCAAGTAAAACGAAGTTTTACGTCGAGCAACGAGCTACGGCAAAGGTTATTCGTATTCTTCGGCGATATGCTTATCCTTCAATTTCACATAATTCCCCGCCGTGTAGGTAAAGAATTCCATCTCTTTCTCGGTCAGGGCGCGGGCTTCTTTGACCGGGCGGCCGACGTAGAGGTGGCCGCTTTTGAGGGTTTTACCCGGCGGTACCAGGCTGCCTGCGCCGATGATGACGTCGTCTTCTACCACGGCGCCGTCCATGACCATTGCGCCCATGCCGACTAAGACGCGACTACCGATGGTGCAGCCGTGGAGCATCGCCTGGTGGCCGATGGTGACGTCGTCACCAATAATCAGCGGGTAGCCATCCGGGTTAAAAGGGCCGGCGTGGGTGATATGCAGTACCGAGCCATCCTGTACGCTGGTGCGGTTACCGATACGGATGCGGTGCATATCGCCACGGATGACGGTTAGTGGCCAGATTGATACATCGTCGCCCAGTTCAACATCCCCCAGAACGACGGCGGTTGGGTCGACAAAGGCTGCTTTACCCAGCTTGGGTGTGGTGTTCTGATAGCTGCGGATGGTCATCTGTTTATTCTCACTCTGCTGTTCCGGTGGGGTTTCTATAATAAACCCTGCAGCACGATTGAAAACAGTGAATCATCACCCCATTTAGTAGATATTGTTATTTATATTCTGCCCTGTTCAGGAGTACCTATGACCAACCCGTTGCTGCAAGACCACCTGCTGCCCCCGTTTTCTGAGATTACCCCAGAGCATGTTGAGCCCGCTGTCGATCAGTTGTTGGCTGACAGTCGTGCTGTGATCGAGCAGGTACTGGATGGCAATGACTCACCTGACTGGAACAATCTTGTGGTGCCGCTGGAACAGAGTCAGGATCGTCTGGCGAAAGCCTGGTCGCCGGTGTCTCACCTTAATTCAGTGGTTAACAGCGATGAACTGCGGGATGCATACAACGCCTGTCTGCCTAAGCTCTCGCAGTTCTGGACGGAGATGGGCCAGCATCAGGGGCTGTTTGAGGCCTATGAGAAACTGGCCAGCAGTGACGCGTATCAGGAGCTGGATGAAGCCCAGCGTAAGGTGATCGATAACGCCCTGCGGGATTTCCGTTTATCCGGTATCGCTTTAGATGACGCGGACAAGCAGCGCTACGGTGAACTGCAGCAGAAACTGTCAGAGCTGACTACTAAGTTCTCTGAAAATGTCATGGATGCGACCGATGGCTGGTCAAAATTAATTGCCGATGAGGCTGAGCTAGAAGGGCTTCCGGTCAGTGCGCTGGCGGCAGCTAAGCAGTTAGCCGAGGCAAAAGGAGAAGCGGGCTGGCTGATTACGCTGGACTTCCCCTCCTACTTCGCGGTGATTACCTATGCGGATAACCGGCAACTGCGGCGTGAAGTGTATGAAGCTTTTGCGACCCGGGCATCAGATCAGGGGCCGGGCGAAGGCAAGTGGGATAACAGCGCGGTGATGACCGAGATTCTGACCCTGCGCGCTGAGCTGGCGAAACTGCTTGGCTTCGGTAACTATGCCGAATACAGCCTGGCAACGAAGATGGCTGATACCACCGATCAGGTGGTGGGTTTTCTGACCGATCTGGGCGAGAAGAGTCGTCCCCAGGCGCAGAAAGAGTATCAGGAGTTACAAGCGTTCGCGTTAGAAGAGTTTAGTGAACCAGACCTGCAATCATGGGATATCTCCTATTACAGCGAGAAACTGAAGCAGGTGCGTTATGCGATCTCCCAGGAAGAGCTGCGCCCCTACTTCCCGATGACAAAAGTGCTTGAAGGCATGTTTCAGGTAACCGGTAAACTGTTCGGTATTGAGATTGAAGAGGTCGCTGAGTTTGACCGCTGGCATGAAGATGCCCGCCTGTTCAATGTCAGTCGTCAGGGCGAGCTGATCGCCCGCTTCTTCCTTGATCCGTTTGCTCGGGCGAAGAAGCGCGGTGGTGCCTGGATGGATGATTGCCGGGTCCGGCGCATGGATAACGGCGTGCTTCAGTTGCCGGTAGCTTATCTGGTGTGTAACTTTAGCCCACCGGTGGGCGATGATCCTGCCCTGCTGACCCATAATGAAGTGACCACCCTGTTCCACGAGTTTGGTCACGGCTTGCACCATATGCTGACCCGTATCACCTATGCGGATGTCAGTGGTATCAACGGTGTTGCCTGGGATGCGGTTGAGTTGCCAAGCCAGTTTCTGGAAAACTGGTGCTATGAACCCGAAGCGCTGGAGTTGATCTCCGGTCATTATCAAACCGGCGAGGCGCTGCCCGCGGAGATGTTAGAGAAGATGTTGGCGGCGAAGAACTTCCAGTCCGGCCTGATGATGGTCCGTCAGCTGGAGTTCTCGCTATTTGATTTTGAGTTGCACCGGGAGTATCAGGCCGGTGTGACCGATGTGCAGCAGGTACTGAATCGGATTCGTAGTCGGGTCGCAGTGATTACGCCGCCGGCGTTTAATCGTTTTCAACACGGCTTCAGTCATATTTTTGCCGGTGGCTATGCGGCGGGCTATTACAGCTATAAGTGGGCCGAAGTGTTATCAGCCGATGCGTTCTCCCGGTTTGAAGAGGAAGGTGTGTTCAATACCGAAACCGGGAGCTCATTCCGGGCAAATATCCTTGAGATGGGTGGTTCTAAAGAACCGATGGAGCTGTTTGTTGCGTTTCGCGGTCGTGAGCCGAGTGTTGAGCCACTGTTGCGTCATTGCGGTATCGCAGGGTAAACCGATAGCAGGGTGTTTCTGAGGTATAATTCGGACAGGGTCAGGGGGAGTGATTCCCCCAACCCGCCGATTTCAGGAAAAATTGTAAGAATAGATAGTCAGAATAAGTAGCTGAGAAGCCTATGACAATTGTTAAACGTTTTATCGCCGGCGCGGTCTGCCCCCGTTGTGCAGAGATGGATACATTGAAAATGTATCGCGATGAGAACCGCGAATATAAAGAGTGTGTCCGTTGTGACTACAGTGACTCGATGGCGCTGGATGGATCAGATCAACCCGAGGCTGAGTTGGATACCCGTGTAAACCGTGGTGGTAAGGTGGAGCTTGAGCCCGCTCAGCCGCTGAATTTTGTGACTAATCCCAGTACCACGAAGCATTGATCTTTAATCACTGAGAAACGCTTTTCGGGAGAGAGTTATGTGCCATCGTTGTGCCTGGGCGACCGCGACAGAGCTGGAACAGCAGTACCATGATCAGGTGTGGGGCGTGCCTCAGACGAATGATCAGCAGCTGTTTGAGTATCTCATCTTAGAAAGCGCTCAGGCGGGGTTGAGCTGGCGTACTATTCTGCAAAAGCGTGAGGGTTACACCCGTCAGTACGAGGGCTTTGATCCGGCCACTGTGGCTGCGTTTTCACCAGAGAAAGCGGAACAGATGCTGCTTGATCCGGGTATTGTCCGCAACCGGCTTAAAGTGGCATCTTCGATCAAAGGCGCGAATGTGTTTCTCGAGCTGGCCGCTAAACATGGCAGTTTTGCCAACTATATCTGGCAGTTTGTTGATGGCAGGCCGATTCAAAACAGCTGGAAAAGCCTCAGCCAAGTCCCCGCGGAAACCCCACAGTCTCAGGCGATGAGTAAAGCGCTGAAGAAAGCGGGCATGAAGTTTGTCGGTCCGACGATCTGCTACGCCTATATGCAGGCCACCGGGATGGTCAACGATCACGAAGTGGACTGTATACGCTATCAGCCCTGCCGGGCATTGGCTGAGGGCTTCCAGCTCTAAGGCTTTAAAGGCTATAACTATTGGGTCTTGTGATAGCTGACTCGGTAGATCAGCCCTGCTCTATCATCGGATATCAGGAGGCTGCCATCACGATCAGTCACAATATCCACCGGCCTGCCCCAGGCGCTCTCCCCCTGTAACCAGCCATCAATAAATACTTTATAGGTTACCGGCGCGGTGGACGTGTCGACCTGTAGAACCCGATAACCGACTTTGCTGGAACGGTTCCACGAGCCGTGTTCGGCGATAAACAGACTGTTCTGATTAGTATCGGGAAACTGATCGCCGGTGTAGAAGCTCAACCCTAATGGCGCGACGTGGGCGCCCAGCTTCAAAGCCGGCGATTGGAAATCAGTCAACGACTGGCCCTGGTGCAGCTCTGGGTCAGGAACATCACCGGCATGCACAAAAGGGTAACCGAAGTGCTGGCCCGGCGCGCTGAGGCGGTTGAGTTCATCAGCGGGCTGGTCATCCCCCAGATGATCCCGGCCATTATCGGTAAACCAGAGTTGCTGGCTGGTGGGGTGCCAGGTAAAACCAACCGAGTTCCGCACGCCGTGAGCCACTATCGTCTGTTGCGTTGTCTGCAGGTTGAGCTTCAGGATGGAGGCGAAGCGAGGGTCGTCACTGAGACAGATATTGCAGGGTGCGCCGAGGTTGAAGTAAAGATCGCCATCGGGTCCGAATTTCAGATATTTCCAGCCGTGGTGCTTTATGTCAGGCAGGTCATCTGTGATCAGCTCAGCGGTAGCAGGTAGCTGAGTCAGGATATCAGCATCGGTTATCCGTAAAATCTGATTCACGGCGGCGATGTAGAGATTGCCTTCTCGATAGGCGATACCACTGGGCATATTGAGTCGTTTCAGCAGAATCTCTTGCTGTTCATAAGTGCCGTCACCATCGTTGTCTCTGAGGCGGTAGACCTTGCCTGCGCGTCGACTACCGACAAACAGGGTTCCTGGCTCCCCCAGCGCGATCTGCCGCGCGTTATCTACTTCGGCCACTACCGACAGCGTATAGCCGTCCGGTAGCCGTAGCCGTTCCAGAGGGCGGTCTGCCACCGCGGCGAGCGGCAGGCTGAATAACAGTGGGAATAGCAGGAATCTCTGAATCATCGTCGATCATTGTCCGGTGTGGAGTTGATAGTTATGCCAGCATAACCAGAATCGGTTACACTCTCCAAAACATAGCCGATGATCTGCATCTCTGCACGCTGCAGCAACCGTTCAGGGGGGATTTATTCCCTGCTGTTTCGTTTGAGTGAGATCTGTCGAGTCGGCTTCCATCCTATAAGAGCGGTGTGCGGGTTTTGTCCCCCCTGTCTTACTATTTTTCGTAACGATTGAGTCTATGTTGCAACAGATACAGAACATCCCTTTGGGATTACGCTTTATGCTGCTCTCTTCGCTGGGTTTTGCGCTGATGGGGGCGTCGGTGAAGGCGGTGAGTCAGTATGGCATACCCCTGATGGAGATTGTTATTGCCCGGGCGCTGGTGTCGCTGATCATCAGCTATGTCGATGTAAAGCGTAAAGGTATTGCGGTCTGGGGCCATAATAAACTACTGCTGAGTGCCCGGGGTGTTGTCGGTGCGGCGGCGCTGATCTGCGTCTATTATTCGGTCACCACCCTGCCCCTGGCAGAAGCGACGGTGCTGCAGTATCTGCATCCGGTCTTTACTGCCCTGCTGGCCTTTATGCTGCTGGGTGAACGGGTTCAGGTTTCTACCATGATCTGTATCTTTCTCAGCATCACCGGGCTGGTGGTGATGGTGAAACCGGATCTGTTTTTTGCCGCTGAGGTTGAGCTGCCTCTCTTCAGTGTGGTTGCAGCGTTACTGGGGGCGTTTGGCAGTGCTGTGGCCTATGTCATTGTCAGGCGCTTAAGTCAGACCGAAGACAGTTCGGTGATTATTCTCTATTTCCCGCTGATCGCGTTGCCTGCTGCGCTGATTTTGTCCGGCGGGGAGCTGGTGATGCCTGATGGCTACGCTCTACTGCTGCTGATTCTGGTGGGTATATTCACACAGATTGGTCAGGTGGGTCTGACCAAAGCGATGCAGCATGAGGCGGCCAGTAAAGCGACCGCCTTCTCCTATATTCAGGTGATACTGTCCATGCTGTTAGGCTGGTTTGCCTTCAATGAACTGCCCTCGCTCTGGACCCTGCTCGGCGGCGGGCTGATCGTTGTCGGCGCGCTGATCAACGTACTCTGGAAACGCTGAATCAGACTGTTCGGCGCAGGGGCAGGCTGTAAAGTAACAGGAATTGAGCCAGTGCTGCGACCACCACCGAAGGCCCTGCTGGCGTATCAAAATGCCAGGAGGCATAAAGGCCCAGACAGACCGCGATGACCCCCAGAAGACTGGCAATAACCGCCATCTGCTCTGGTGAACTGGCCAGTCGACGTGCGCTGGCAGCGGGAATAATCAACAGCGAGGTGATCAGTAGTATGCCTACCACCTTCATCGCAATAGCAATCACTACGCCGATCAGCAGCATCAGCGCCAGGCGTATGCGGGTAACCGGCACCCCTTCTACCTGTGCCAGTTCCTCGTTAATCGTGATCGCCAGCAGTTGATTCCAGAGTCGCCAGATCAGTAGCATGACGATACTGCCGCCGCCATAGATCCACAGCAGATCATCTGGTGTGATTGCCAGAAGATCACCGAACAGATACTCCATCAGATCGACTCTGACATCATCCAAAAGGGCAACGGCAACCAGGCCTAACGAGAGACTACTATGGGCCATTATCCCCAGTAATGTGTCAGTCGCTACCAGCTTCTGTCGCTGCAGGCTGACCAGAATCAGCGCTAAAATGACGCAGCAGCTGACGACCGCCAGATTGAAGTTGATATCAAAAAGCACCCCTACCGCAATGCCCAGCAGGGCTGAGTGGGCCAGGGTATCGCCGAAATAAGCCATACGCCGCCAGACGACAAATGAGCCCAGCGGCCCGGCTATCAGTGCCACGCCGACACCGCCTAATAGCGCAAACAGGAGGAAATCAGCCATCAGTGGTGGCCTCCACAGTGGCTATGATCATGTTCTGTACTCTCTTCTAACGGCACTATATCGCCATGCTCGTTATGCTGGTGGTTGTGATGGTGGCTATAGAGCGCCAGATTTTCGGCTCCCGGTACGCCAAATAGCTCGATATAGGATGGGTCGGTACTGACCTGTTCCGGGTGACCGGAGCAACAGATATGGCGGTTCAGGCAGATGACCTGATCGGTGGCTGCCATCACCAGGTGCAGGTCGTGGGAGATCATCAGTACCGAGCAGTTGTATTTGTCACGGATACTGGCGATCAGGTTATAAAGCTCGATCTGACCGTTAATGTCGACGCCCTGAGCGGGTTCATCCAGTACCAGCAGTTCAGGTTTTCGAAGCAGAGCCCGTGCCAGGAGTACTCGCTGCATCTCACCGCCAGAGAGGCTGTGAACCGATTGCTTGAGCAAGGCTTCAGCCCGAACCGATTGTAAGGCCTGAAGGCGGTCTGCGGCACTGGCAAAGGCGGCAGTTTTAAGAAAGCGTTCGACGGTCAGCGGAAAAGTGGCATCGATCTGCAGTTTCTGCGGCATATAGCCGATCCGCAGCGTTGGTGAGCGCTTAATAACCCCGCTGGTCGGCAATAACAGGCCTAACACCGCTTTAACCAGTGTGGTTTTACCTGCACCATTGGGGCCGATCAGGGTAGTGATCTCCCCTTGCTTCAGCGTCATCGAAACATTATCGACAACCTTGTTCGCACCAAATTGGATATTAAGGTCGGTGATCTCTACCAGACTTACCGGGCTCATACGGCCCCCTGGCAATTTGGGCAGCGGCCCAGAATCTCAATGTTTTCCTGCTCTACGGAAAATCCAGCGTCGGCAGCAACGCTTTGAATGCAGGTTTGCAGCGCGTTTGATTCGAGTTCAACCGTTGTACCGCAGGCCTGGCAGATCAGGAAGTAACCATGGTGGACATGGTCCGGGTGGCTGCAGCCGATAAATGCGTTGAGAGAGGCTAATCGATGCACCAGACCCTGTTCCTGAAGGAAGTCCAGCGCCCGGTAGACCGTCGGCGGAGCCGAGTTAAAGCCGGCCTCAGCAATGGCCGGAAGGAGATCGTAGGCCCCCAGTGGTTTATGGCTCTGCCAGATCAGTTTGAGAACCAGCTCACGAATTTTTGTCAGTCGTTGACCGTTTGCTTTGCAAAGCTGCTGGGCTTGCAGTAACGCGGTCTTGATGCAGTGACTATGATCGTGGTCGGGCTGATAGGCGATATTGTCTATGCTTTTAGGGGCCATAATAAAACCGGTTAATCGAATTAGTTGAATTTTCAATTGTTATATTATAACTTTGCGTTTCTTTGAATAACAGGACTTCTTCCGATGCTATCCAGATTCTTTCAGTATTCTGCCACATTACTGCTGAGTTCTTCAGTCTGGGCGACACAAACAGTACCGGAAAGTCAGGTGAAGCTGCTGACCAGTATTAAGCCAATTCAACTGATTGCTGCCGATATGCTGGGTGACCTGGCTCAGGTTGACGTACTTCTACCACCCGGCAGTTCCCCACATCACTACTCACTGAAGCCCTCTTCTATTCGACAGATTCACAGTGCGGATCTGTTTATCTGGGCAGGAGAAGACCTTGAGCTGTTCCTGACTAAGTCGGTGAGTCAGTTGGAGCGTCCTGCTCTGGCATTATTGGACGATACAGATGGTCACGAAGACGGCCATGAAGACGGTCACGAAGAGGGTCACGAAGACGGTCACGAAGACGGTCATGAAGACGGACACGAAGAGGGCCATAATCATAGCGGAGATCCTCACCTGTGGATGGCGCCAGAGCGTGCCCTGGCTGCAGCCGATAAGATTAAAGATCGGATGGTTGAGTTATACCCAAACAATGCGGAGCTCTATCAACAGGCATATATGCAGTTTGAACAACGATTGGCTCAGGCGGATCAGCAGCTTCAGCAACAGTTAAAGCCAGTGGCTGGCGTAGGTTTTTTTGTCTTTCATGACGCCTTCAGTGGCTTTGTTGAGCATTATCAGTTGCACCAGCTGGGTTACTTTACGGTCGATCCGGGCCGTAAGCCGGGTGCGCGACGGTTGACACAGATTCGAACAGCACTGGAGGATGAGCAGGCTCGCTGTGTCTTTGTGGAACCTCAGTTTAAAGCACCGGTAGTGGATAGTCTGACCCGCGGACTGGACATTCGTGTTGGTCGTCTGGATCCCCTTGCCTCAGAAGCAAGCGTTGTGAGTGGAGGTTATGTTGGATACCTGCAATCACTGGCGGATAGCTTCACTGATTGTCTGTCAGGGAAATAAAAGAAAAAAAGTGGTGGTTTCGCTTCACAAATGAAAAGGGCGTCTTTATAATGCGCTCCTCTTTTGGAGCAGATGTGGTGGAATTGGTAGACACGCTAGCTTCAGGTGCTAGTGCTCGCAAGGGCGTGGGAGTTCGAGTCTCCCCATCTGCACCAACCGCTTTCGGCGGTTGAGCTTCGAAAGAGAAGGCTGAAATACCGGCCAGGGGGACGCCCTTAAACGTGACAAGTTGATACGCAGATGTGGTGGAATTGGTAGACACGCTAGCTTCAGGTGCTAGTGCTCGCAAGGGCGTGGGAGTTCGAGTCTCCCCATCTGCACCAACTTGGATTCTATAGTAACCTCTCTATATATAATCTTCTCTTCAGTACCCTCTTCATCTATATTTCAGTTTCTCTGACTATACTTTCTCATATTGTTTTTCGCTGACGGCGGTGAATTGCCTGCGTTGTTTTTTTACCGCTTGGAGAAAGTTATGGTGGCCACTCTGCGTTCATTTGGCGAACCACTTGTTCTGTTCTGTATCGGTCTGCTTATCTGCTCATCTGTTGCATCAGCTCGTACTTTAAATGGCTTTGATCTCACCGGTAGTCTGATATACGAAGGCCATATAGTCCCTGGCGGGCCAGCAAAAGGCGGCATACCTGCTATTGATCAGCCTGTGTTTAATCGGGCTGAGGATGTTAACTGGCTTGAACCTGAGCAACGGGTTATCGGGGTTCATCATAACGGTGTGGCGAAAGCGTACCCTCTGGCGATCCTCAACTGGCATGAGATTGTGAATGACCGCTTTGCTGGTGATCCTGTTGTCGTAACCTACTGTCCTCTGTGCGGCAGCGGGGTTGTTTACCAGGCGAGAATGGATAACCGGGACCTGACCTTCGGTGTGTCAGGGCTCCTGTATAACAGCGATGTGCTGCTGTATGACCGTCAGACTGCCTCGCTCTGGTCACAACTTCATCATTACGCTATTTCAGGTCCGATGAAGGGACGAGCGCTGGTTCAGTTACCTTCTGAACATACTCTGTGGCGAAAGTGGCTGAAAGATTATCCCGATACCTTGGTACTGTCCCGCAACACCGGGGCGACCCGGGATTACAACAGAGACCCTTATGACGGCTATGAAGAGTCTAAGCAGCTCTATTTCTCAGTGGAGTTTATGAGTCAGGCTTTCCACCCTAAAGCGCGGG
>JAIBCZ010000144.1 GCA_024679645.1 Amphritea sp. | reverse complement strand
TTGAGGGTGTAACCAGCGTATCAGCGCTTCACAGGCTGTTGACTGGCCACTTTTCAGGTCGATCTTTGGCTGATAATAGAGTTGAAACTCGCCATTACTGATTGCGGCCTGGAGATCACTGCCTAACTGATAACGTGAGTGGATGAGTTTATGTTGTTCCAGCGAGAAAAAACGTAAGCTGTTGCGGCCGAAGTCTTTAGCCAGATGTACTGCTGAGTCGGCGCATTTAAGTAGCATTTCAGCATCTGTTGCGTCAGTTGGGAAGAAACTCACACCGATGCTGACGGTAGCTTTCAGTTCAGTATCTTCAATCAATATGGGCTGGCTGACCGTATTCAGAAGCCGGTTCAGAAATTCACTGATATGAGGGTTATCATCAACATCAGTTAGAATAAGGTTAAATTCATCCCCTCCAAACCGGGCAACAGTATCACCGTCATCCAGTTGGGCTTCAATTCGTCGTCCGATCTCTTTGAGAACCTTGTCACCGACTTCATGACCATGCAGATCATTTATATGCTGGAAGAAGTCGACATCGATATAAGCCACAGCAACCCGATGCTCGTGCTCCCGCGCATATGCTAGGGATAGCTGTAAACGGTCGTTAAACAGTTTACGGTTGGGCAGTCTGGTGAGTTCATCAAAATAGGCGAGACGTTTGATCCTGGCTTCTGATTTTTTGACCTCAGTCAGATCAGAAAATATTGATGCATATTGTGATATTTCACCCTGTTCGTCGGTGATGGCGGTAATACTCAGCCATTCGGGATAGATTGAACCATCTTTGCGTTTGTTCCATATCTCTCCTTGCCAGAATCCCTTATTCACCAGACTCTGCCACATCTGCTGGTAGTACTCATGATCATGACGGCCCGAGCTGAGAATATTAGGGTTTTGTCCTATTACTTCATCACTCTGATAACCAGTAATATCAGTAAATGATGGATTAACTCGTAGGATTCTGGCATTACGGTCACAGATGACGATTGCTTCCATGGATGCTTCTATAACCTTGTCTGCCAGTCTCAGGTTGTGCTGCGATTGTTCAAGAGCCACGTCACGCTCGTTGAGAAGTTCCCGCAGTCGGTAGACGTAATCGTGCTCGACACTATTCAGGATGTCAGAGTAGGAGATCAATCCGGTTATTTGGCCCTGGTCATCTGTTGTGGCTAAGTGTTGGAACTGGTGCTCATGAAACACCTTACGAGCGTTATATAAACTAAGGTCCTGCTCGATAGTAATTAGTGTATTACTGCATAACTCAGCGATTGAATCATTCTGTTTATTCTTTGCCAGTAACGTAACGGCATCCCGCTCTGTAAAAATGCCACAGATTTGATTTTTCAGACTGATAAATAGCGCTGACCGTCCGGACTCTTTCAAGCTTTTCAATGCCGAAAGAACAGTCACATTGCCATCGATAGTGGTGGGTGACAGGTCGGCAATATCCAGAACAGAACGCAGAAAAAGGTCATGTTCCACTCTGTGACTATTAACCACATCTGTTTCCGAGATGATGCCGCAAACTTCACCGGTCGTATTGGTAACCACCAGGTGACGTACGTCGTCTGCTATGAATCGAAGTCCTGCTTTATCTACTGATTCATCTTCCGAGATGGACAGAACCGGTGAAGTCATAAATTGACTCGCCGGCGCATTTTGATTTTCATCTAACCATAATTTGATCAGATCACGACGGGTAACAACGCCTACAGGGCAATTATTTTCACAGATAACGATACAGCCGATACGTTTAGTCGCCATTGTTTCTATCAGAGACTTGGCTGGAGTATCAGGCGTACCGGTTATCAGGTCAGTCTGGGCTATATTCCTGACTTGAAGCTGACTCTTTATTTGGGGCAGGCTGGAAATCAATCAGTTGACCTCTTACGAGAAAATAGATAGGTGAAATCAGACTGCATAGTACACTTACAATTCAAACGGATAAAGGCTTTCAGTCCTCAATTTGAGAGGGAGGTAGTTAATAATTAAAACAAGTTAATCGTTGCTTTCTAAGTTAAAAAAGTGGGTATTGAAGGTGCTGATGTATCACATTTAAGACTGATTGACGGCTTATATGATCTTTATTTACCCACCTTGCGTAACAGGAGTATGAAAAGTCTAATTCAATCAGGCCGATCACAGCATTTCTGGTTAAACCTCATCGGTTTTCAATTGTGCTGGTGGAGTGCCATTCTCTTGACTGATGAACGTGTGGTGATACTGAGTGTTTTATTGGTTACACACCTGCTGCTGCATCGTCATCCTATTCACGAAGGTGTGGTGATATTGAGTTGTGGGCTGACGGGTTTTGCGGTTGATATTATATTAACGGCTGCGGATGTATTTCGATTCGGTGTATCAGCGTTACCCCCTTTGTGGCTATTGCTCTTGTGGTTCTGTTTTAGTGCCACGCTAAGACAAAGTATGAGCTATTTCTACGGTCGATGGGTTATGGCAGGGGTGTGTGGCGGTATCTTCGGAAGTCTGACCTATATCGCTGCGGCTAACTTAGGCGCTGTAGCCTTTGGTTTGCCCCTTTCTCAAGTATTCCTACTTCTGATGCTGATCTGGACGGGTCTATTCCCTTTATTGCTATGGCTTAGTGGTCAGCGATTTCTGGAGCAACTTTCTGATGCGACTTAACCTTTTGTTTATCACCCTAATAATTTTCCTGGCAGGGGCTGTTCATGCTAACTCTGACCAGCTGCCTGCCAGTATGAAAACGGTTGGGCAGGCTGAACTGAAGGTGCTTTGGTTTAGCGTGTATACCGCAACATTGGCTAGTCCCGAAGGTCGCTTTACATCGGTTTCAGAGCCTTTGCTTCTGACGCTTGAATACAAACGCAATATCAGTCGACAGAACTTGCTTGATGAAACAGAGAGTCAGTGGAAACAGGCTGGGTTTGAGGATGAAGATTATGCTATCTGGCTGTTGAAACTACAGGATATCTGGCCAGATATCAGCGAGGGTGATTCTCTGGCTTTCTATCAGAATGTAGCGGGAGAGGGGCATTTTTACTTTAACAAAGATCATATAGGTAGCCTGGAGGATCAGGGATTTAGTCAGGCGTTTCTGAATATCTGGTTATCGGACCAAAGTGATTTTCCGCGATTAACAAAAGCGCTTACCGGTAGAGCCGGAGATTAATGTGGAGATGGATATGATTAACATGACGACATTTTTGCCCTTTGTGCTACCTGTTTTATTAATATTACCAGGCTGTGCAGCCACCGTTGAAGATTATAAAGATGATAAACCGGTCTTAGAATTGGATCGTTTTTTTGATGGCCGTCTGGTGGCCTATGGCATGGTTCAGGATTTTTCAGGCAAAGTAACCCGCAGGTTCAAAGCTGATATTCTTGCTCACTGGCAAGATGAGCAAGGAACACTGGATGAGCAGTTTTATTTCAGCGATGGAGAGTTACAGAATCGCTGCTGGAAGCTAGAAAAACAGGGGAACAAGTATCGCGGTACCGCTGCAGATATCGTTGGTGAAGCAGTGGGAGAGGTTCAGGGAAACACGCTTAACTGGCGTTATACCTTACAGGTTCCCGTGAATGGCAAGGTATGGGATATCTATCTGGATGACTGGCTATATCTGATCGATGAAAACAACCTGATCAATCGTACAAAAATGAGAAAGTTTGGTTTACCTGTTGGTGAACTGACGCTGCATATTCGTAAGTTGTCAGAAGATGAAACCGCTGCTGCTGAGCCGCTTGAATCCGCATGCGATGAAACGGAGGGCGTATGACATCTGGAGATAATTTGATAAACCTTCCCTGGACGAGTGCCTGGGTAACAGGGGCAGGAAGAGGCATAGGCGCTGAGCTTACACGCCTGTTGTGCCGTAACGGTGTTACTGTCTATGGTTCTGCTCGTACTGTTGAACAGTTAGAGCAGCTGCAGCAAGAGTTGGCCCAGTCTCCGGGTAAACTAATCGCTGTACCGCTGGATATTTGTGATTTAGCAGCGGTTCAGGAGCAGTTTAAGACCTGGGATCGGGAAGGAATATTACCTGAGTTAGTGGTGTTAAATGCAGGGACTCATGATGCTTTTTCAGCTGTTGAGTTTTCAGCAGAACGCTGTAAAGCGCTGCTGGATATTAATCTTCAGGGCACTATCAACTGTATCGATTCTATTTTATACCGTTATCTTGATAAAGGGACTGAACAAATTGATGGGACACCTGAAGATCACTTGAGTCCTGCTGGAAAGGGGCAGGTAGCGGTTGTTTCATCTGTTGCCGGCTATCGCGGCCTGCCTACTGCAGCCGCTTACGGCGCAGGAAAGGCGGCATTAATCAATCTTTGTGAATCTCTCTATCTGGATCTGCTGGGGAGTGGCATTAAAATACAGCTTATTAATCCTGGTTTTGTACGCACGCCGTTAACGGATAAGAATGACTTTCCCATGCCTGCGTTAATGGAGCCCGATGATGCGGCTAACAGAATCGTTCAGGGGCTTTTGAGTAAGCGTTTTGAAATAGTCTTTCCACGACGTTTCGTTTATCTGCTAAAACTCTTTAGATTATTACCTTATAGCTGGTATTTTAAGCTAGTAGGCAAAGCCACTGGAGCCGGTAACAATGTCTGATAGCTCAGATTCGATTAGCCCATCCCTAAATAATAGTGAAGCATTAGATTATTATGCAACCGCACTGACTCAGCTAAAGCCAGGCAGTATTGAGGCGCTGGGTGAGTTGGTTGCTGACGATATCCACTTCAGGGATCCCTTTAATTGTCTGGATGGAAAAGCTAATTTTATAGGTGTAATGGCTGAAATGTTTGAGCAGCTGGATGAGGTTCGTTTCGATCTGCTGGAGGCTCAGATACAAGGCAATATTGGCTATCTGTATTGGCGTTTCTCTGCGACTTCGTCACTGACAGGAGCGTTCGTAACAGAAGGCAGTAGTCGTATCTGCTTTAATGATCAGGGGTTGGTGAACAGCCATCTGGATTTCTGGGATGCCAGCTTATTGATGCAACAATTTCCCTTGTTAGGAAGGGTGGTAGGCATGATTCGTAAAAAAGCGGGCTATAAATCGGCATAGGTTCTGCTGATCTCAGGGTGAATCTGTTCATTAATAAAGCTATTGCTTTTCACCTCGGTTAAAAAACAAAATACATCCATAGTTTCTCATTTTTGGTAATCAGTATTCTAAATATTAGAATGCTCTTATGTTAAAATGATTATCACATTTTGATCGTTGCATGGTTGTATATATGTGCTCTAAACCTTATCTCATTCCCCCTCGTCCTGAAACGCTCATAACGCTCTCTTCACTGCTGAAACAGAACGAACCTGATCTGGATGCTGTCGTTAGTGTTATTAAGTCAGATGTGTCTTTATTTACGGTGGTTATGTCGACGGCAAACAGCCCTGTTTTTTCTGGAGCCAGTCATTTTAAAACGTTACATCAAGCCGTTATGCGCTTGGGATTGAAGCGCCTGTACACCCTTACAGAGCTGATACTGTTAAGAAAGTCTCTTTCAAAAACAGGACGTATGGATCGTTTTTGGGATACCGCTCTGGAGGTTGCTGAAATTGCTGCCGGTCTGACATCTAAGCTATCTGATGAAAGCCCTGATCAGGCATATGCTTTTGGTATGCTACATGATTGTGGGGTGCCGCTTATGATTGAAAGTTATCCTGAGTATCGTGAGTTTCTCAACTCAAATGAAGGTCTGAATAACGCTGCTCTTGGCATGAAAGAGGTAGATGCTTTCGGT
>JAIBCZ010000162.1 GCA_024679645.1 Amphritea sp. | reverse complement strand
TCGAAGACTGGAAGCTATCCTACTCACGGGTTTTCCGTAGTAAAGAGTTCGATACCCAGGGTGAAACCCATAGCTTTGGTTCGTTCTCAGCCTCTTATAGTTTTTGATAACATCTCATAGATCACCACGATAACACCCTGTTCTCAGTGGTAACTCCCTCTTAATCCTCCCCTTCAGACATAAAAAAGCCGGATCAAATGATCCGGCAAACTAAGAAGGGATTCGGTTAATTAATCAGAACGACTGGGTCACTCTGATCCAGGCACTACGACCTGGCTCTGTCACCTGGAAAGGATCAGGATTGACGGAGTCATCACGGCTTTCATGTACGGTATAAGCCTTATCGGTCAGGTTATCCACACCCGCCAGCAAACTTAAACCACTCTCAAACTCATACTGCGCATGCATGTTAACAACACCATAGCCCGGTGTTTTACGCACATCCTGACCACCACAATTAGCTCTACCGCTAAGGCAGATATCCTGTTGACTGGCAACCAGCTGCCATTCAACACCCACCTGCAAACGATCTCTCTGATAGTCCAGTGAGGTATTCAGTTCCATTGGCGCGATACGCGACAGGGGCGTGTCATCATCCAGATTATTACCCACAGTCCAGGCCAGCGCGCTGCCTAACTGCCAGTTTTCACCTAACTGATAGCCTACATCCAGCTCTGCGCCGTAAAGTTCAGCTGACACATTGCTATAAACATCCCGACTCTTCATACCCGCTGCCACGGTGTTACGCAAAATATAATCATCCACCCGGTTATACCAACCGGTTGCCGACCAGCTCATCGTTTCCAGGTTACCCTGCAGACTGACTTCTAACTGATGATGCTTTTCTGGCTCCAGTTCAGGATTACCAATCCAGTCACTGGCCATAGTCATACGCGCCATATAACGCTCAGTCGCATCCGCTGTTCTCACACTACGGGACAGATTAGTCTCAACACTGTACTGATCATTCAGACGATGGGTCCAGCTGGCAAAGCCGCCCACATTATCTTCACTGCGCTCTTCCCCTGCACCTGCTGGTGCACCGGCCATAGCCCAGATAGCCTGAGGCGTCTGACCGCCAGCGACTTCATCCCGGCGGGTTGCTTCTGCAGTGATATGGTCATAACGAATACCCGCCCGGACAACATCATCTTTACCTAATACTTTTTCACCTTCAACAAACAACCCCGTCTGGTTTAACTCGACACCAGGCCATAACAACCGCGTGACAACACCTGTACGTGTTTGCAGCTCTGCATCCCGATCATTGTTCTGCACATCCGCACCAAAGGTCCAGTCAATATCTGCCAGTCTGGCATCAAATATCAGACGCAGTCCCTCAGTATCTGAGGTCGAAGGCGCCTGCATCTGCATCATTCCAGCCGGGCGCAGGCTGTAATTGTCCATATTGTGCTTAACGTCTGACTTATACAGTTCCAGCTGCACCTGTTGCAAAGCACCCTGTTCAAACTCATGGGTCAGTTTCAGGCGGGCTGTGTCGGCATCAGCATAAGGTGAATCCATGCCTGCTCCGGCAAAGAGTACATCATCCTCTTCCTGTTTTTCATAGCTGGCTTCAATCGTAGTTGTGTCCGTCAGGCGATAGCCTACCAACAGCGATTTAGACAGACTTTCAAAAGATGAGCGTACCTCGTTACCATCGCCATCTTCGTAGTTATCCCCTTCTGTCTTGTGACCGATAATCCGAACATAGCCATCGTCAGATCCGGCAGCCAAATCAGCACCCAGCTCGTAGCGGTCACCGTTGCCATGATAACTGGCGCTCAGTTCTCCGTTATAACTCTTCTCATCAAACTGAGGCCATTCGCGCTCAAACAATACCGTACCGCCTGAGCCACCGCCGCCATATACGACAGTGCGATTACCTTTTATTACGGTGACACTGTCATAACTATCCACAGAGGTATACGAGGTCGGCGGATCCATCCGGTTAGGGCAGCCACCATGAATGTACGCACCATCCAGCAGGATATTAAGCTGAGTCTGGTTCTGACCACGAATAATCGGATCGATGGAGCGTCCTCCCATGCGAATACCGGAAACGCCGCTAAGGCTTTGCAGCAATTCACCACCGTCAGTGGTGGGTGATGCCTGTACAGCGCCAGTCTCACTCTGCAGGGTATTTTCCACCTGAGGCAGGCCCGAGGTTATTTCAATCACCAGGGTTTTATCATCATGGCCAGCAAGCGCTGGAGCGGAAATAATGGCGGCAATCGCCAGCGATAAAGTTGTTTTGATCATACAGCGTTCCTTAGCAGTAACGGATATAAGCTTAGCGCTATTGTAAATTCTCCCGCTGCTGCTGGGGTGTGACAGGATGTCGCACCGGGCGTGACATAATGTCGCACCTCTATCTGATCTGCTCTCTCATGATCTCACTATCGGCAAATTTGTTTCCGATAAGGGAATATCGACTATTTTTTAATACAGCCGTCCTCCAAAAAGCGGTATGATACGCGACCAAATTAGAGAGGCATTTAGTCTGGACAGTTCGCCAGACCGATAAACCTCCAGTTACATCACGCACGACTTGCAACTTACATACAACTTTCAATTTTGATCTTCGCAGGACACACACCATGAGCGCAGATAACACCCAATCCCTGGCACAGCTGGAACAAACTGATGCATTTATCGGCCGTCATATTGGCCCCAACGCAGCAGAACAACAAACGATGCTGGCCGCACTGGGACTGGAGTCCCTCGATCAGCTGATCGAACAGACTGTACCGGGCAGCATCCAGCTGGATCAACCGATCAAGTTAGGTGAAAGCCGCACTGAAGCCGATGTACTGGACGAACTAAAGCAGATCGCGTCTAAGAATATTGTCAATCGTTCAATGATCGGCATGGGCTACACCGACACTATTGTGCCGAATGTTATCCTCCGTAATGTCCTCGAAAATCCAGGCTGGTATACCGCCTATACTCCCTACCAGCCAGAGGTCGCTCAGGGCCGTCTTGAAGCCCTGCTGAACTACCAGCAGATGGTACTCGACCTTACCGGTCTCGATCTGGCCAACGCCTCACTACTGGATGAAGCAACCGCAGCAGCTGAAGCGATGACGCTCTGTAAGCGGATGTCTAAAGCGCGTAAAGCCAATATCTTTTTGGTAGATGAAAACCTTCATCCACAAAACATCAGCGTTATTGAAACCCGTGCCGAACCTCTGGGCTACGAAGTTATCGTCGGCGACCTGGATACTTTGATCGATCAGCATGAGCCTTTCGGTGTAATCGCTCAGTACCCCGGTACTTATGGTCACGTAAAAGATCTGTCTGAGCTGATTGAGAAAACCCACGCGAAGAAAGCGCTCTTCTGTGCCGCGGCCGATATCATGAGTCTGGTAATGCTGAAGTCACCGGGCGAACTGGGTGCTGATGTTGTCTTCGGTTCTGCTCAGCGCTTTGGTGTGCCTATGGGCTTTGGTGGCCCACACGCCGCATTCTTTGCTACCCGTGATGCCTACAAGCGCTCTGTCCCTGGCCGTATTATCGGCGTCTCTGTTGATACCCGTGGCAATCAGGCACTGCGTATGGCGATGCAGACCCGTGAACAACATATCCGCCGCGAAAAAGCGACCTCTAACATCTGTACAGCTCAGGTATTGCTGGCCAACATGGCGGGCTTCTATGCCACCTACCACGGTCCCGAAGGCCTGAAGACAATCGCTGGTCGCATCCACCGTATGGCGGATATTCTGGCAACCGGTCTGGCAAGCAAAAACATTGAACTGACTAACAACACCTGGTTCGATACCGTTACGCTGAACCTGGGCGACCAACGCGATGCCGCATACGACGCAGCCCTGACACTGGGCATTAACCTGCGTAAAATCGGTGCCGATCAGCTGGGTATCACCTGCGATGAAAAAACCGATCGACAAGATATCCTCGATCTGTGGCTGGCGATTCTGGGGGCCGAACACGGCCTGGATCTTAACGCGATTGATGCGGAGCTGGTTGCTAAGGGTTCCGAATCGATCCCAGCTGAACTGGTCCGTACGTCTGCCATTTTGAGCCACCCGGTGTTCAACACCCACCACAGTGAAACCGAAATGCTGCGTTATCTGAAGCGTCTGGAAAACAAAGACATTTCGCTGACCCATGCGATGATCGCACTGGGTTCTTGTACTATGAAGCTGAACGCCACCGCCGAGATGATTCCGGTAAGCTGGCCAGAATTTGGCAACATGCACCCGTTTGCGCCGATCGATCAGGCCGCCGGTTACAGTGAGATGATCAACTCGCTGGAAGCGATGCTGACAGAGATTACCGGTTTCGATGCCATCTGCATGCAGCCTAACTCCGGTGCCCAGGGTGAATACGCGGGCCTGCTGGCGATTCGTCATTTCCATATGGCAAACGGTGATGATCACCGAAACATCTGCCTGATTCCAAGTTCATCCCACGGTACTAACCCGGCCTCTGCCGCACTCGCCGATATGAAAGTGGTTATCGTCGGCTGTGATGAGAAAGGCAACGTAGATGTTGCGGATATGCGGGCGAAAGCTGAACTGCATGCCGACAACCTCTCCTGTCTGATGATCACCTACCCCTCGACTCACGGTGTATACGAAGAGAGCATCCGCGAAATCTGCGAGATTATCCATCAGCACGGTGGTCAGGTGTATATGGATGGCGCCAATATGAACGCACAGGTGGCAATCAGTCAGCCGGGCGAAATCGGCGCGGACGTTTCTCACCTTAACCTGCACAAGACCTTCTGTATCCCACACGGTGGTGGCGGCCCGGGTATGGGTCCTATCGGTGTTAAAGCCCACCTGGCCCCATTTGTAGCGAACCATCCGGTACAAAAAATTGACGGGCCTAAAGCTGAAAATGGTGCGGTCTCCGCAGCCCCCTGGGGTAGCGCCAGCATCTTACCGATCACCTGGGTTTATATCGCTTTAATGGGCCAGCCGGGGCTGCGTAAGGCAACTGAAGTCGCGATTCTGAGTGCTAACTATCTGGCAAAGAAACTGGGTGAACACTATCCAGTGCTTTACACCGGTCGTAACGACAAAGTAGCGCACGAGTGCATCATCGACCTGCGTCCGTTAAAAGACTCCTCTGGCATCTCTGAAGAAGACGTTGCCAAGCGCCTGATGGACTATGGCTTCCATGCCCCAACGATGTCCTTCCCGGTAGCGGGTACCCTGATGATCGAACCAACTGAGTCTGAGCCACTGGCCGAACTCGACCGTTTTATCGACGCGATGGCCGCTATCCGTCAGGAAATCACCGATGTTGAAACCGGTACTCTGGATGCAGAAAGCAACCCGCTGAAAGGCGCGCCACATACTCTGGAAGATCTGATCGATCCAAACTGGGATCGTCC
>JAIBCZ010000097.1 GCA_024679645.1 Amphritea sp. | reverse complement strand
GCAAGAGCCTCGCTATGCGCAAGTTGAATCAGGCCTGTATGGCTTTCTGCATGAGGGCGATGAGATGCTGGTATGGTATTCAGAATCAGCCAAGCTGATCAGCGACAACCTGCTGGACCGGCTGACGTTTGATGGACTCAGCACCGGCGACTCCCGTTTTTATCAATTGCCGGAACAGGGTGTGTTTGTGTATCAGTTTGCCCTGCTGTGGGAGATAGCGGGACAAGAGCATAATTATGTTTTTACCGTATTGGAGGCTGATAGCTCAGTCAAGGCTGAGCAAAAAGCGTTTAACACACGTCTTTGGGGGTGGCTGGGAGCAGCTATATTTTTCTTCCTCTTGATAGAGACAGCGTTGATTCGTTGGGGACTTAAGCCGTTGACACGGCTTGCGGAAGACTTGAAGCGTATTGAGGTCGGTCAGAGTGACAAGTTAACCGGAGAGTATCCAACAGAGGTTCAGGCGGTCACTGATAATCTTAATCTGTTGATACACAATGAGCGCCAGCAACGTGAGCGGTATCGCAATACCCTGGGAGATCTGGCCCACAGTTTGAAAACGCCACTGGCGGTTATCCGTGGTGCGGGACAAGAGAAACTGGGTTTCGATGATTACCAGACACTGGTGACTGAACAGGCTGGCCGGATGGATCAGATCGTGCAGTATCAGTTGTCGCGTGCCGTAAAGGGGCAGGGCCGGACGCTGGCTAAGAAAACATCAGTGGCTCCTTTGGTTCAACGGATGGTCACCGCGTTGGGTAAAGTCTATCGGGATAAAGCGATAGAGGTGACACTCGAGCTGCAGGGGGAGTACCAGTTAGCGGCGGATGAGCGGGACCTGATGGAATTACTGGGTAATGTGCTCGAGAATGCGTTTAAATATGGCCATGCTCAGGTCGCCGTTAGCTTTAGTAATGGCGCCGGGATGTTGCAGATCGATATTGCCGATGATGGTGAAGGGGTGTCCCCCGAACTGCGGCAGACTATTCTGAAACGAGGTGAACGAGCCGACACGTCCGCGCCGGGTCAGGGTATCGGTCTCTCTGTGGCAGTGGATATTCTTAGTAGCTATGACGGTGAGTTGGAAATCAGCGAGTCTGTTTGGGGGGGCGCGTTATTCTCAATCCGGCTGCCATTGAACTGATTCTGAGCTAAACAAGCCCTCTTTCTGAGGGCTTTTACCTAAAAAATCTAATGTTGATTAATGTCAGAGTTGCTTAGCAAACGCTTTAGAGTTTCGCTGGAAGTTATAAAGTGCCTGTTTTCCATTGGGCAGGTTACTAATCTCAGTCTCGACAAAACCCCGTTCAATAAACCAGTGAGCAGTGCGGGTTGTGAGTACAAATAGCCGGTTCAACTGCTGCCGGCGAGCGGAGTCTTCAATTGCCTGAAGTAGCTTGTCCCCGCGGTCACCGCCTCTGTATTCCGGTGCAATTGCAACACATGCCAGTTCGGCCGAGTGCTCCTCTTTGAAGGGGTACAGTGCGGCACAACCGACAATGGCACCATCAAGATTAATCACTGTAAAACAGCTGATTTCAGCTTCCAGTAGCTCCCGTGATCGGCGTACCAGCACCCCGGCCTGCTCCATCGGTTGAATCAGTTCGAGTATTCCGCCGACATCTTCAATCGTTGCCGGGCGAATCTGCTCGTAAGACTGTTCGATCACCATGGTGCCGATACCGTTACGACTAAACAGTTCTGAAACTAAAGCTCCGTCTTCCCGGTAGCTAATCAGGTGGCTGCGAGGTACTGCGTTGCGAGATGCTTCGACAGCTGCCTTCAGATGGCGTGAAAGCTCCGAAGGCGTCTGGTGTGGTTCGTCATGTTTAGCCATATACTGGCTGACCAGACGTTCCGCAGTATCTGCCAGAATTTCGGAGCGAAGTTCGTCATTACTGTCGCGAACGCCCCCGTCCTCACCAAACATGATGAGTTTATCTGCGTTCAGGCTGATGGCCACTTGGGTCGCCACATCTTCAACCGCGAGATTAAAGATCTCACCGGTGGGGGAATAACCCAGGTGTGACAACAATACGATATTATTGATGCTCAGCTGCTGACGGATCGCTTCACTGTCGACCCGGCGGACTTCGCCGGTGTGGCAAAGGTCGACACCTTTATAGATACCCACGGGCCGGGCGGTAACAAAATTACCACTGCATACTCTGATTTGGGCGCCGTGCATCGGTGAGTTTGATAAACCCATGGAGAGCTTTGCTTCAATCTCTGTGCGTAGACTGGCCGCCGCTTCGATTACGCATTGCAGGGTGTCACTGTCGGTGACGCGCAGGTGGTGATGAACATTATCGCTGATCTGTTGCTGTTCTAATCGGGCTTCGATTTGTGGCCGGGAACCGTGCACCAGTACCAGCTTAACCCCAAGACTATTGAGCAAAGTAATATCGTGGATGATGTTTCCGAAGTTGGAGTCGGCGAGCGCCTCCCCTCCTAACATCAGGACGAAGGTTTTCCCCCGATGTGCGTTGATATAGGGGGAGCTATGACGAAACCAGTTTACATATGGATTGTTATCATTAATCACGATTAAAAACAGTACCTTGCAATCAGTTGTTCTAATACAGCTACTGTAGGCTTAATCTGGTCAAAAGCCAAATACTCATCGGGCTGATGTGCCTGGTCGATTGATCCGGGGCCCATCACAATGGTATCCATGCCCAATGACTGGAGAAACGGTGCTTCGGTGCCAAAGGCGACGGCTTCAGCCTGGTAGCCCGTTAAGCGCTCTGCCGTCGTCACTAGTTCAGAGTGTTTATCATTGTTAAAGGCGGGTATACCCGGAAACAATGGTTCAGTGGAGATCGTTACACCAAACTGTTGTTCCAGAGGGAAGAGCCGTTTGGCAACACTTTCCCGTAGCAAGTCGGCAGACATTCCGGGAAGCGGACGCAAGTCATATTCAACTTCGCAGGCGCCACAGATACGGTTGGGGTTATCGCCGCCATGGATACACCCCAGGTTGAGCGTTGGTACAGAAACCTTGAAGTCACTGTTCTGATAGTCGCGCTGTAACTCTTTGCGGAAACTGATCAGTTCCCCCAGTACAGAATGCATCGCCTCTAAGGCGCTGGCGCCCAGACTTGGGTCGGATGAGTGGCCGGCACTCCCCTTAACCTTCACCTGTTCCATCATCATCCCTTTATGCATATAGATCGGCCGGAGACTAGTGGGCTCGCCAATAACGGCATAGCGAGCCTTAGGGTAACCGGCTTCAGCAAGTGCCCGGGCTCCATTCATTGAGCTTTCTTCATCGGCAGTGGCGAGAATGATCAGGGGCTGCTGCAGGGTTTTATCAGTAAACTTACGTGCGGCCTCGATAGCGATAGGGAAAAAGCCCTTCATATCGCAGGTACCTAAACCGTAAAACCGGCCATCTTTCTCTGTCAGTTTAAAAGGGTCACTGTTCCACAGTTCGGCGTTGAAAGGGACGGTATCGGTATGGCCGGACAGCACCAGCCCACCGGGGCCACTGCCGAGTGTGGCAATCAGGTTTGCCTTTTCCGGATGCCCGGGGATTGCCATCACTTCAGTCTGAAAACCTAAACCGGATAACCAGGATTCGAGCTTTTCGATCACGCCCAGATTGCTCTGGTCCCAGTGGGCAGCGGTACAGCTTACCGAGGGTGTGGCGATCAGTTCGGTCAGCATGGTGAGCAGATCGGGAGGTGAAGGTTGCATAGATAAATCCGGTTTTTATAAGTTATCCGGGTATTGTGCAGCTTTCGACGGCAATAAAAAAGGCGATCATAGTATGATCGCCTTTTTTGTCAGTCTTTAAACTTAACTGAATATGCCCTTCAGGGTGAAGAAAATCACGATGGAAAGGAAAGCACCGGCAGGTAAGGTTACTAACCAGGAGACGAAAATAGTGCCGACTACCTGCAGGTTCAGGGCAGAAAGTCCCCGCGCTAAACCTACGCCCAGAACAGCCCCTACCAGTGTATGAGTGGTAGAAATTGGTAATCCGGTTCCTGAAGCAAATACAACAGTAGAAGCGGCCGCAAGTGTGGCAGCGAAGCCACGGCTAGGGGTGAGTTCGGTGATGTTGTTACCGACGGTTGCGATTACTTTATGACCGTACATTACCAGGCCGGCAACGATACCCGCTCCGCCCAGCAATAGAATCCAGACTGGCATTGCGGATTTTTGCGCCACTTCACCGGCTGATCCGACAACACCGACGACGGCGGCCAGCGGGCCGACAGCATTAGCAACATCGTTAGAACCGTGGGCAAATGCCATGGCGCAGGCGGTAAACATCATCAGGACGCCGAAGACTTTTTCCACACTGGCAAAATGGTAATCACGATCATCCTCGGTTTTGGCTTTTATCTTCCGCAACATGAATATACCCAGCATCATGGTGAGAAGCGCGATACCAATGGAGATAATAGCGCTGTTGGCAAAACCGGGGTTGAGTCCAATATGCTTCAGGCCCTTGGTAAAGGTAACCATCGAGATCATGAAACCTACGAGGAAAATGTACATAGGCACATATTTTTTCGCGTTTTTGAATGGATCTTCAGTATCCAGTATCAGCTTTTGTACACTTCGGAACAGGAAGAAAGCGATAAACCCTGCCGTCAACGGTGACACGACCCAGCTGGCAACGATTTTACCGACCTTCGCCCAGTGAACCGCATCTACTGAAATACCGACAGCTGCAAAGCCGACAATCGCGCCGACGATGGAGTGGGTTGTGGAGACGGGCCAACCCATAGCGGTTGCAATCAATAGCCAGATGCCCGCGGCCAACAGGGCCGAGAGCATGCCGTAAACCAGTAGTTCTGGGGTGCCAGATAAAATTGCAGGATCAATGATGCCTTTACGAATCGTCGCGGTTACCGCGCCGCCAGCAAGATAGGCCCCTGCAAATTCAAAGATAATGGCGATCATTATCGCTTGCTTAAGTGTCAGTGCTTTGGAACCTACCGAGGTTCCCATCGCATTTGCCACATCGTTAGCGCCCACACCCCAGGCCATAAAGAATCCAAACACACACGCCATGATGACAAGGATATTGCCATATTCCGCAATGATGCTCATGATAACTACCTAATTTTAAGATTCAGAAAATGTTATTTGAGGTTTACTTCGCCAGCAACAATTGCAGGCGGCTACCTACCTGTTGTGCTTTGTCGGCGAGATCGCCAATCCAACGGATAACCTGGTAAAGGAACATGGCATCAATTGGGTTCAGGTCTTTCTCTACCTCAAACAGCGCAGAGCGGACTTCGCGTTCCATCTCGTCAGCATCGTGTTCTAAATCATCCAGGTCATGGATCATCTGTTCTACGACTTCAACTTCATGGCCCCGAAAGCCTGCAGTAATCAATTCATCAAGCTCATTCAGGGCGGTTAACGCCTGGCCGGATGTTTTCAAAGAAGCGCGGATATACTCCGAAATAACCGGTTGGATCTGCAGAGGAAGAGACATCTTTCTGCCTAGCATAAGACCGGCAATATCTTTTGCGCGATTTGCGATTTTATCCTGCATACGCAGTAGTTCGAGAAGGTCAGTACGAGGTACAGGCAGGAAAATACTATTCGGAAGATTCATACGAATCTCCTTCTTCATAGCATCTGCTTCACCTTCAAGAACCGCAATAGTGTGTTGAACTTTTGCAGCTTCTTCCCAGTCCTCTGCCATAACGGCGTCAAAGAAAGGGATCAGCTGTATCGCGCAGGCATGAGCTTTAGCAATGTGTTCTTGCATTGGCTGGAAAGGCGATCGTGCAAACATCTGCAAAATCGGGTTGTTAGTAACCATAAAAATCACCGGTTTTAGTGCAAAATTTTCGCGAGTATACGTGGGGCTGTCGCCTGTTTGTAGTCAAAATGAAACATAAATGTAACTAATTTGACATAAATTGAGGCTGTGTAGTTGTTTTAGCTACATAGGGCGCAGTGTAACTTACTGTTTTATCGATTTTTTATGGCTTTATTATAGTTTTGTTAAACTTTTGTTACAGAAGAATCTATCGAGACGAAAAGCACTTTTTGGTAAGCTGAAAAGAATAAATCGGCCACCGACAGAGTACCTCAATATATGCTCAGCCAATTAATAGAAAAACTTCCCCTGATTGTGCAACCTGGGGCCGCGCTCAATCTGGAAAAAGTTCAGCATACCGTTCAAAACCTGACGGAACAGTCGGCACTTTTTCAGGCCGATTTGATTCAGGTGCTGGTTGGCAGTGACTATGTAGCCGACCAGCTGGGTCGAAAGCCTCAGCTATTAGGCGATTTATTACAAAATAATGACCTTTATACTGCATACGAAACGGGAGAATACGCACAGCGGTTATCTCATCGTTTGGTCTTGGCTGAAAGTGAGGACTTACTACATAGTGAGTTGCGTCAATTCAGACAGCGCGAAATGGTAAGGATTATCTGGCGAGACCTGACGCGAAGCGTCGATATGCGAGCGACAACAGCTGATCTTTCAGCTCTGGCGGATGCTTGTATTGATCAGGCACTAAAGTGGCTCTATAAGGATTGTTGTAGCAAGTGGGGTACCCCCCATTCCACCGCAGCAGAGGGAACCGCAGCGCAGCCTCAGCAATTGATTGTATTAGGTATGGGGAAGCTGGGTGCTTATGAGCTTAATCTTTCTTCCGATATTGATCTGATTTTTGCTTACCCGGAAAAAGGAATGACGGAAGGGGGGCGGCGGGTGCTGGCCAACCAGGATTTCTTTAGTCGTTTGGGCCAGAAACTAATCCAGGCACTGGATAATATAACGGCGGATGGTTTTGTTTTTCGTACTGATATGCGACTACGCCCCTACGGAGCTAGTGGTCCGTTGGTGTGTAGTTTTGCTGCGATGGAAGAGTATTACCAGGATCAGGGACGAGACTGGGAACGTTACGCCATGATCAAGGCCCGGGTGGTCGGAGGGGATCAGCAGGCGGGTGCTGAGCTGATCGAAATGCTGAGGCCTTTTGTTTATCGTAAATATATCGATTTCAGCGCGTTTGATTCGCTACGTTCGATGAAAGAGATGATCAACAAAGAGGTGCGTCGAAAAGGACTGCATGGCAACGTTAAGCTAGGTGCTGGCGGAATTCGGGAAGTGGAGTTTGTGGCGCAGGCATTTCAGTTGATTCGTGGTGGCCGGGATCCCCGGCTGCAGCAACGTGAATTGTTGAATATTCTTCCTTTGTTGCCCGAGACCGTTGGTGTGCCTGAACAAGCTGTGACGGATCTGACAGAAGCCTATATTTTTCTTCGCAATGCGGAGCATGTCATTCAAGCGGTAGCTGACCGACAGACTCAGGAATTGCCCATGGATGAAACTGGCCAGGCTCGAATGGCTTATAGTATGGGTTTTGATAACTGGGCGGACTTTATGATCGCACTGAATCATCAGCGGGATCGGGTAACAGAGCACTTTGCTAATGTGATTGCGCCCGCAGAAGAGGTTCCCGAAGACAGTGACCTGAGCAGTGACTGGCTGCTGCTTTGGAATAGTGAGCTGGATGCAGAGGAAGGTGAGGTTTTCTTTGCGGAACATGGTCTGGATAACCCTCAGCGTGCCTGGAAAGCATTCAGCAATTTAAAGTCCAGTCGTTCCGTTCAGGTGATGCAGGCGGTTGGCCATGCGCGTTTGCTGGCAGTGTTACCGAAACTGATGAATGAAGTCTCTGCGGTGGAGAACTCTGCAGAGACGCTGGAGCGGGTATTGCTACTGATACAGGCGATTATCCGCCGATCTGCTTATCTGGTATTGCTGGCTGAAAATCCGGACTCAATGCAGCAGTTGGTGAGACTCTGTTCTGCCAGTGCCTGGTTCAGTGAAACACTGGCAAAACAGCCCGTTTTGCTGGATGAACTCATTGATCAGCGGACGCTTTATACAACACCGACGAAAGCAGAGCTACAGTCTGATTTACGACAACAGTTGCTTCGTATTCCTGAAGAGGATGAAGAGCAGCTAATGGAAACGTTGCGCTATTTTAAGAGCGCTCATGCATTACGAATTGCTGCGTCAGATATCACCGGGGTGCTGCCGCTGATG
>JAIBCZ010000059.1 GCA_024679645.1 Amphritea sp. | reverse complement strand
CAGGGCGGGTAAAATAATACCGATGATTTGAATAATAAAGGCGATGAGCAAGGCGTTCAGTTCGCCCAGTTTTCGCGCGGCTCTATCCCATAAAATAACCGCTGGTGTTGCACTCAGTCCGACAAATATCCAGACAAGCTGTCCGTCACCTTGCAGTGCGGGTTGTGCCTCGACGATTGCCACCAGAAAGGTTGCGCTGATCACATAGGCATATCCAGCGCAGAAATACATAATGCCCAGCAACAGTAACCAGCGTCGGCTGGGAGGGTTATCCTGAAGCTGTTTGCCGGATGTCGTCTGGTGACTGGTGTCTGGGCGAGGTAGCCAGCGCCAGGCAGGAATCGCGATCAGTGAGCCGATCAGGCCAACCGCAAGCCACTGCTCTCGCCAGTCGAGGTACCCTATCATTAGTTCAGCGGCCAGTCCGCTGACAATGATGCCCAGACCTGCTCCGGCGTAGTGTATACCCAGTTCAGCCCGGTGGCCGTGACGGAGGAGCCAGTTCATAATCAGGCCGGCGCTGATCAACATGCCGCTGGCGCTGCTCAGACCCGAGAAAAAGCGCAGTACTCCCCAGAGCCAGATATTGTCGGTCAGGGCCATACCCAGTGTTGTTATCACCGCGGTGATCAGGCCCGCACGGTAAAGCATATCTTTGGTTTTGAGACTGCCGATGGTCGCCGCCATCAGCGCACCACACATATAACCTATGTAATTAATGGTAGCCAGATAACCACCCGCCAGATCGCTCAGTTCGGCTTCAGCCTGCATTGCGGGCAGCAGAGTCGTATAGCAGAAACGCGCGATGCCGATGGTGAGTATCAGCCCCAGTAATCCTGAGCCCAGTACTTTAAGGTGTTGATTATTCTTAGCGGTATTCATAGAGCGTTTCCAAAGAGCTTTACAGACGGTTACTGTCTGTTTTTGTTCGATGTTCGGTATATTTATAAGCGTATATAGCAATAAGATTCTTTACAAACGAATTATAAAGATACTATTGTTCTTAAATTAAGAATAGATGGCGGTGTTAATTGAGATGAGTCGACTATGGAATTAGTAGCACTGAAAACCTTCGAAAAGGTAGCGAAAGAGGGCGGTGTTCTGGCGGCTGCAAAGCAGATGAATACAGTGCAATCCAATGTCACCACTCGCATCCAGCGACTGGAAGAGGAGCTGGGGACTAAGCTCTTCTCCCGCAAAGGACGAGGTCTGGAGTTGACCCGGCCGGGAAGAATATTGTTGGATTATGCTGAACAGATACTCCAGCTGGAGCGGCAGGCGGGTGTCGCGGTCAGGCTGTCTGAGAAAGGTGCGGCGGAGATCAACATCGGTGCGATGGAGTCGTTTACCGCCACCCATCTTCCGCAGTTGTTAGGAGCGCTAAGGGGAATATGTCCAAAACTGCAACCCAGAGTGACGGCCGCAACAACTGCAGAATTGGTCAGATTAGTGCTGGATCATCACATCGATTGTGCGTTCGTCGGTGGGCCGGTTGTGCATAAAGACCTGATCACTCTGGATGTGTTTGAACAGGAGCTAGTATTGGTGCAACCTCGAAATATTGAGCCGTCAGATAATCTGGTGCTGTTCCGCGAGGGGTGTTCATATCGAAATAAAGCGCTGCAATGGTGTCGGGATTATCAGGATAACCGTTATGCGTTAAGTGAACTGGGAACGCTTGAGGGGATTCTGGGGTGTGTTGCTCAGGGGCTGGGCGTAACACTGATGCCCCGTAATGTCGTTGAACTGTCGATCTATCGGGATAGTTTGAGATTTGACACACTTCCTGACGACATCGCCATCGTGCCGACTCAGTTTATTCAACATCGTAGCACGCCTCAACTCAACGTTATGGAAGGGCTGTTTGATTCGTTACGCTGGTTACCGGAGCGGGTGGTTGGCGGCTGATGTTGTTTTCCGGGGCGCTTTAAAGCTGATTGGCTCTGCGGTAGTTACCCTGGTAGTCGAATATTCTTTCCTGTACTCGCCAGAACTGACCTGACTTTCTGGCGACGACAAAATCTGGAGCGGTAAACTGTTCAGCCACGGCAAGTACCGCCTCCAGAGTTTGGAACTCGGTGGGCTGAGTGCTCTGTTGAAAGCGGCGCCCAAAGAGAGTGTTGAATCGTTTACGCTGCTTTGGGTTCTGCATATCAAAATGCTCGTTTAGCTCCTCTCCCTGCTCATCATGGTATATCACTTTCAGTTTTTGTTTAGCTTCGCTCATTGATAAACCGGCACAGCGGATTACCCTGGCATCTTTCAGTTTCAGAGCTGCTTTTAGCTGATCATCAGGATCGATAATGGTGTTTCCACACTGATGACAGTTTCGGGCGGCAATATCGTTTTCAGCGTTGCACTGTGGACACTCTTTAAAGCGAAAGCGAAAGTCGCACTGAGTTTGTGTATCCGGAGTTGCGACAGAACTGTTTAACATAACAGTGCCCTGGCAGCGTCGCCCAAAATGCTCCAGAACATTACCCTCTTCGTCGGTCTTACCCCAAAAAATATTAGCAAACTCACAGGCTGGACAGAACACCTGAACCGGTACGCTGCTGCTGTCAGGCTTGGGTTGTCCGACTTCTGGAGCAAAAAGATCGAAGCCATTTCCAGCATAGTCCATTACCAGGCAGTCTTGTTTGTGCTCTGCCAGCCTGAGCCCACGGCCTACTATCTGCTGGAAGAGGGAGACTGACTGGGTCGGCCTGAGGAGGGCAATGAAGTCCACATGGGGTGCGTCAAACCCGGTGGTCAGAACGGCAATATTGACCAGGTATTTGATCTTTTGTTGCTTAAATAAACGGATCAGATTATCCCGTTCAGCGTTGGCGGTGGCGCCGGTTATCAGTGCAGTTTCAGCCTCTGGCAGATAGCCACATACTTCCTGAGCATGCTTTACAGTGGCAGCAAATATCATGACTCCCCGGCGCTCGGCTGCTAATTCGATAATCTGTTCACAGATAGCCTGGGTGACTCTGGGATAACTGACTAATAACTGATTGACCTCAGTTTCCGGATAATTTCCGTACGGGCTGGAGGTTAGTGCAGAAAAGTCATACTGAGCAATAGGTGCATCGATCATTTTCGGCGGCGTCAGAAAGCCACGCTTAATCATATATTGCAGGGGGAGCTCGTAAATACAGTGCTCAAAAGGGCGGGGCTCGCTACTGCGACAAAATCCCCGGTAATGGTAGCGGTAAATCCAGCCCATCCCCATTCGGTAGGGGGTGGCCGTTAACCCCAGTAGCTTAAGCTGAGGATTAAATTTTTTCAGCTGAGAGAATATTTGCTGATACTGGCTGTTCTCATCATCACTGATCCGATGGCATTCATCGATGATGACCAGAGAGTGTTCGGTAGCAAAGTCTTGCAAGTTGCGGGCGACGGACTGAACACTGGCAAAGGTTACCTGTAGGTGGCTCTGTTTCTGTTTCAGCCCGGCTGAGTAAAGTCCTCCCTCAAGACCGTAACTGAGGTATTTACTATGATTTTGTTCAATCAGCTCTTTGACATGGGCCAGTACCAGAATTTTACGCCGTGCCAGTTTGGCTAGTTCTGCAATAACCAGGCTTTTGCCTGCCCCTGTTGGCAAAACAATGACAGCAGGTTGATCGCTGTGACGAAAATGTGTCAGGGTTGCCTCAACAGCATCTTGCTGATAGTCACGCAGTTTGAACAGGGGGTCGGGGGCTGATTCAGGCATTTTCTGCTATTGACGAAAGGTTGATTAAATAAGGCTTATTCTAGCGTGAAAAATACTGTTTTAAATGGACTTTTTGATTATGCTTGTGGGATATTCACGCGCAGATGGTGGTTGTACGGCAAATGTTTGGTTTTATACACTGAGAGCCATCTGTTAACAGTTTTATGAGAAAAGGGGAAAACATAAATGGATATGTCATTTGTTGACGTTTACGTACTACCATGGGCGATTAATATTGCCTTAGCAGCCGCAATTTTCATTGTTGGTCGTATTATTGCTAAGTTCCTGGTAAACATGCTGGGTAAGGTGCTCCGTAAAGGAAATATGGAAGAGATACTGGTTAACTTTATCTCTTCTATTGCCAGTATGTTGTTGCTGCTGGTGGTGATCGTAGCGTCACTGGATCAGTTGGGTGTTGATACTACCTCAATGATCGCTCTGGTCGGTGCGGCTGGTTTGGCTATTGGTCTGGCGTTACAAGGTTCTTTGCAGAACTTTGCAGCCGGCGTAATGCTGATTGTTTTCCGTCCGTTCAAGGAAGGTGACTTCATTGAGGCGGCTGGTGTAAGCGGTGTTGTCGAGCATATCAGCATCTTCAATACCATTATGCGTACCGGTGATAATAAAGAAGTAATTGTGCCAAACGGTAATATCTACAGCGGCGTTATTGTTAACTATTCAGCCCGTGCTACCCGTCGTGTCGATATGGTTTTCGGAATTGGTTATGACGATGATCTGAAAAAAGCCAAAGCTTTGCTGGAAGAGATTGTTACCAGTGATGAGCGTGTCCTTAAAGACCCTGCTCCGGTTATCGCTGTATCTGAACTGGCCGATAGTAGTGTTAACTTCGTCGTACGCCCATGGGTCAATTCTGCCGATTACTGGGGTGTGATGTTTGATACGACTGAGAGCGTTAAACTGCGCTTCGATCAGGAAGGGATCTCTATTCCTTACCCACAGATGGATGTTCATCAGTATAAGCAAGACAGCGAATAAGCTTTTTTCTTTTTAAAAAAACAGCCGTTTGTACGGCTGTTTTTTTTTAGTCATTCATTTCGTCCGGCTTTTCAGTCGCCTGAATGTTTTCAACGCTTTGTATTTTGTCAATTTTCAGCGTGCTTTCGAGCTGCAGCTTGAGTTTTTCGTTTTCCTGTCGGGTTTTCTGGGTTTCAAGCCGATACTGGAAGATGTCCTGATAACGTGATTCCAGTTTTACCTCCATATCTTCAATCTGTTTATCCCGTAACTGAATCGTTTTTTCCAGCTTTGCCAGCTTGCTCTGTAGTGTGTTAATCAGACCGTAGCTCTGGCTTCCTGATTCATGTTCTGTCAGCTGATCCTGATCGGGTAAATGTTGCTGCCCCAGCTCATTAACCAGATGGCTATACAGCGCTTTGAGGTCGGTGGATTCCCGGTTGTTATAGCGGATGTTAGTTTCCATCGCTTTGTGTGCACTGGCTGAACCTATTGATCCTGCTAATGCGTGTTCAAGCATACGATGAAACTCAAGTAGCTCAATGATAGCAATGTGGCTTTTTCCGCTGACTTGAAGGTCTTCGGTGATTCGATACAACGCTTCCCCGGTTTTCTCTTCGCTCAGGTAACCCTCTAAAAGCGACTGGGCTTCATTTAGTTTGTCATCCAGCGAGATGTAGCGATCCAGTCCGGTAGGTCGGGCTTTCTGTAGTGGTGCCGGATTCATCGAACAGAGAAACTCAGTTGCATGATTACGTTCTGATTTTTGTGGGCTGTAGAGTAGAGAGCCGGCAATATAAAAACCGACGTTGACCAGCAATGTCCAGAAAACGCTGTGAGGAATAGACCCCAGTCCTTCCAGTCCGAAGAGGGCTTCTGGTCGGAAGAGTACAACTCCGAAGAGTCCATCAGTCAAAATTGCGGTTGAGATCCAACCCTGATTTACCATAGCCGGAATTATCAGCGTAAAGCCCCACATGGAGAAGCCTGCCAGTAATCCTGAAATGGCACCCATGCTGTTACCCTTGTGCCAGAATATGCCACCTAACAAAGCAGGTGAGAATTGTAGAACGGCGACAAAGGAGATTAGCCCGATGGCGACCAGAATATATGAATCACTGAACTCGATTGCGAAGCCATAGCTTCCCAGTAAGATCAGTGCCGCCAGGAGCCAGCGGATTTGCAGTAGAAAAGGTTTGAGTATCCGACAGGCGGGCATCCGTTCGAGCAAAGGAAGAATCAGGTGGTTGGAGGCCATTGTAGACAGGGTCATGGTGGTAATGATGATCATCCCGGTGGCCGCTGAAAAACCGCCAATAAACGCGAGTAGGGTAAGTCCGTTATTTCCCGCCATCTGAGGCAGCATCAGGACATAAAAATCAGCAGCATCTTTCGGAAGCCCCATCAGAAGCCCGCCGGCAGCGATGGGCACAACAAACAAGTTAATCAGAATCATATATAGCGGTAGCACCCAGATCGCAGTCTTGATGTGCTGGTGATTGGCATTTTCGACGACGGCGACATGAAACATGCGGGGTAGATTCTGGATTGCAGCGAAACTGAGGATGATCAGGGTTAGCCACATCGCCCCTGAGTTTTCAGTTCCGCTGATACTGATGACTTGTTCAAAACCCCGATCAAACAGCTGCTTGGTAATATCATCAAAACCATCAAAAAGAGAAAAACTGACAAACAAACCGATGGAAATAAAGGCTATTAGCTTGATGATACACTCAACGGCCAGTGCAGTTATCATTCCCTGGTGACGTTCGGTTGGGTCAAGCCGGCGCATACCAAACATTATCGTAAACGCGATCATGAACAGCGTAATGAGCAGTCCGGATAAGCCCCATCCCATGGTTGAGCTTTGGTGGTCTGTAATCAGCTGAAATGAGCCTACTACCGCTTTTAATTGCAGAGCGATGTAAGGGAGAACGCCAAACAGGGCAATCAGGGTAACGAGCGCGGCGATACTTTCAGAACGGTTATATCGGGTAGAAATAAAGTCGGCAATACTGGTGATGCGAAAGACCTCTTTGGCAAACACCATTCGACGCAGGGTTATCCACCAGAAGGCGATTCCCAATATGGCACCCAGGTAGACGCCCAGAAAGAGCAAACCCGAACTGGCAGCAAAACCAACACTGCCATAAAAGGTCCATGAGGTGTGGTAAACCGCCAGTGAGAGGCAATAGACCCATGGGCTTTTAAATCCCTCTCCGCGCACAGCTATGCGTCGTTCAACCAGCTGGGCGATACCAAAAAGCACCGCCATATAAAGAGTAATGGTAAGAATAACCGTAAGAGAGCTAAACATCCTGATCCTTACTTCAACAATGAATTCATACAGTGTTTGTCAATCAGTTAAGGAAGATGGGAATAAGTACCATGTGTTCTCTGCGAGCACTAGAGCGGTCAGGTGTGCGAAAGACAGCGCTGTGAAATGTTTAGACCTTTTCAAGCTGTCTGACAAAGCAGATGGCCGCTCTAGTGGTCGCCCTTTGGGGCTTTCAGAGAAACCGGATCCTTGCGTTAACAATTCTCGACGTGCAACCAGTATGTCTGTAATTGTTGCCTTGATCTCCAGTCTCTCTGAAAGCCAGAGGCGCAAGGGGGCTTGTTCTCACCTTCCTATAGCTATAGCTGGCTTCTGTTCACAGGTCAATGAAAAGGCTACTCAAAAGGTTATTCGTCAGGCTGTTTCGTTGAGGCGCTTGTGTCAGGTGTCGCAGATGGTGGGGTGTCGCTGCCACAGCAAGGGGGAACCGGGTCATAACCGCCGGGGTGTCCCGGATGGCACTTGCCGATCCGCTTGATCCCAAGCCAGCATCCTTTCAGAACGCCATGGGTTTCAATGGCTTCAAGGGTATAAGCAGAGCAGGTCGGATAAAACCGGCAGCGAGGGCCCAGAATTGGACTGATCAGGTATTGATAGATACGGATCAGAAAGATAAAGCAACGTCGTAGAATCATGGCAGCAGTGTAGCGCTGGCCACTAGAGTAAAACAAGTGAAACTGTAGAAGAAAAAAGCCGCTACGGAGTAGCGGCTTTGATTGTATTGGAGATCGGTATCAGAGGTGCTCTTCGGCGTACTCTGCCAGTCTTGAGCGGAAGATGCCTTCTAAGTGAATAGTTGATGCGCCTTCAAAGTCTTTAAAGCGTTCAACGACGTAAGTCAGACCTGACGTTAATGGTGTCAGATAGTTTGAGTCGATCTGAGCCAGGTTGCCCAGACAGATCATCTTGCTGTCTTTACCGCAGCGGGTCAGAATTGTCTTCAGCTGTTGAGGCGTCAGGTTTTGCGCTTCATCAATTAATACTATCGCGTTCTGAATACTTCGGCCGCGGATGAAATTGAGTGATTTGAACTGGATGTTCGCTTTCTCAATAGCGTATTTAACGCTGCTCTGAGGTCGCTCATCACCTTCATGCATCGCTTCCAGGTTATCATGTATCGAGCTCAGCCAGGGGGTCATCTTCTCCTCTTCGGTACCCGGGAGGAAGCCAATATCTTCGGCAACCGGAGGGGTAGAGCGGGTCACAATTATCTTATTGTAACGACCATCCTCAATCACCATTTCCAGCGCGCAGGCCAGGGCGATTAGCGTCTTGCCTGAACCGGCGGCACCATTGAGCAGGCAGAGATCAATATCAGGATCCTGGATCGACTGCATGGCAAACGCCTGATAGATGTTGATCGGGCTGATGCCCCAGCACTCCTGTTGCATCAGCTTTTGATGCCCCAGATCCATCAGAATGGTTTCTTCGTGGTTAACCGACACGACCCGGGCAGCAAAATCTTTTGAATCGTCATAGACATACTGGCAGGGGTAAGTCTCCGGTAGCAGGTCCGGACTAACTTTGTGATAGGTGTTTGGACCTTCCTGATAGCTTTTAACTTTTTCGACTTTTTCCCAGAAATTACCATCGATATGATGATGCCCGGAAGGGAGCAAATCGAGATCGGATACCAGTTGGTCTTTGCGGTAATCCTCAACTTTCTGTAAGCCCGCGCCCAGCGCCTTAAGGCGCATATTGATATCCTTAGTAACCAGGATAATCTCGCGGTGAGGATCACTTCCCTGCAGATGCAGAGCGCAATTGATGATGTGATTGTCGTTATTCTTGTTGTCAGGGAGAAAGCCCTGGCGGGTGGTCAGTTCGTGATCGGGGAATATGCTTAGCTTACCCAGCTTGGTCGCGTCTTCGGTTCCCGGAACCAGTATCGGCACCCCTTTGAGAATTTGGGAGGGGGTGGCAACGCTTAAGATATTATCAATGGCGCGAATTACGTGACGGGCTTCCTGTGCCACGCTTTGCTTACGGTCTTTGATGTTGTCCAGTTCTTCCAGGACTGTCATCGGGATAGCAACATCCTGTTCTTTAAATTCGTACAGGCAGTTAGGGTCATGCAGTAAAACATTGGTGTCGAGGATATAGAGTTTATCAGCACTCATTCGGATTTCCTTCTCGATACGACTAAATTTTACAACTACCGGAAAAATTTTCCGGCCTGTATGGTTAGTTAAGCAGAAGTTGGCGTAGGATAAAACCCATCAGTTACCATTTTTGAGGAACAATCCCGTGCAGTACCAGAATATTGTTATTCTTACCGGTGCAGGAATCTCAGCAGAGTCAGGTATTAGAACCTTTCGGGCAGCTGATGGGTTGTGGGAGGATCATCGGATTGAAGATGTTGCGACACCCGAAGCATTTATTCGTGACCCCGAGTTGGTGCATCGGTTTTATAATCAACGACGCGAGCACCTGCTCCAACCGGATATTCGCCCGAACCCGGCCCACCAGGCGTTGGCCCGATTGGAAAAAGCGTTTACCGGGCAGGTTCTCCTGGTAACTCAGAATATTGATAATTTGCATGAGCGGGCAGGCAGTCAGAATCTGATCCATATGCATGGTGAATTGTTGAATTTACGCTGTACGACCTCGGGCCAGGTATTTCCAAATCATCATGCAGTACAGCCTGATCGGCGGTGCAGCTGTTGTGATCAGAGCGGAACGCTGCGACCCGATATTGTTTGGTTCGGCGAGCTTCCGATGCAGATGGAGATGATTTATGACGCACTGGAACGCTGTGATCTGTTTATCTCAATAGGTACCTCCGGGCATGTCTATCCCGCTGCTGGTTTTGTTGAAATGGCCAACAGTGTGGGTGCTGAAACCGTTGAGATAAACCTTGAGCCATCAAAAACGCAGTCTGCATTTGATCGGCACATATATGGTCCGGCAAGCAGCGAAGTGCCCTTGTTTGTCGAGTCGTTATTAAGAAGTTAATTCTTTTTTATCAAGAGCTTATTGGAGTAGCGTTAAAAAATTAACTATATTGTAACCTGAACTATATATTTTTTAGCAGGGTCAAACCTAATATGGCTGGATCCGCTAAGCCCTGTTTACAGCTGGGAATTTCCTGTGCTGGGGTGTTTGCATAGAGGGGCATGATAATGATGACAGAACAGTTTGTATCGGCAAATATTACGCCGCTGGACAGTCTTGATACGCTGTCTCCCCATGAAGTTGCTAAGCTTCAGGACCGCAATCAAGCGGGCCTATATCCGTTGTTTCGACAGTGTGCGCTGGCGGTGTTGAATTGCGGCAGTGAGCTAGACAGTACCAAGCAAGTATTGGAAAAACACAAAGATTTTGATATCCGGGTGAGTCATAAACACAGAGGTGTTCAGTTAGAACTGGTAAACGCGCCCGCCAGTGCGTTTGTCGATGGTGAGATCATACAAGGTATCCGTGAGCATATGTTCTCAGTGTTGCGTGATCTCCTTTATGTGGTTGATGAATTAGATATCTGTTGCGATGACTTGGCGGAGAGTGAACAGATCACCAATATGGTGTTTCATATCCTGCGTCATGCCAATGCGATAGAGCCGCACATCAAGCCTAATCTGGTGGTGTGCTGGGGTGGCCATTCGATTAGCCGGGATGAATATATCTACACCAAGCAGGTCGGCTATGAGTTAGGCCTGCGGGGCTTTAGTGTGTGTACCGGTTGCGGTCCTGGTGCGATGAAAGGGCCAATGAAAGGAGCCACTATTGCGCATGCTAAACAACGAGTGACTGATGCCCGGTATCTGGGGGTATCTGAACCGGGAATTATTGCGGCAGAGTCTCCCAACCCAATAGTCAATGAGTTGATTATTATGCCGGATATCGAGAAGCGGCTGGAGGCCTTTGTACGCCTGGGCCATGGCATCAT
>JAIBCZ010000114.1 GCA_024679645.1 Amphritea sp. | reverse complement strand
CGGCGTTGAGCAAGATCGCTGGCATGCTCACAAAATCAAGGCAGGCGATAAAATCGAAGTCAGCTTCTCGACACAAGGCGCACGTGCTTACCTTGCCGTCAGCGGAGGCTTTCAGGTAGAACATAGTTTTTCCAGCAGCGCAACGGTGACCCGGGAAGGCATCGGCGGCTTTACCGGTGAAAAGCTCCAACAGGGTGATTATCTCCACTGCAATCCACCTGTAGCGCATCGCAGCTTCCGTCTGCCTGAAGAATACCGGCCCGACTACGTCGACGATATCTCCCTAAAGGTGATTACCGGTTACCAGAAGCAGGCTTTCAGTGATTACCAAAAGCGCTTGTTTTTCAGTAGCGAATACAAGGTGACTGATCGTGCCGACCGCATGGGATACCGATTAGAAGGCCCCGAGGTTAAACCAACAATTGATGGCATCTTGTCTGAAGGCATCTGCCACGGAGCGATACAGATTCCCGCAGATGGCCAGCCGATCGTATTACTTAACGATCGACAGACGATCGGTGGCTATCCGAAAATAGGCTCAATGATCGCAATGGATACGGCTCGAATGGCGCAGTTACTCCCTGGCTCTCGAATATCATTCGAAGAGATCAGCATTGACGATGCTCATAACCTTCATTGTCTGGCCCATGTTCGGTTTAACAATACTGAGCCGGAAGCTATCGATTAAGCAAACGTCCTGCGCACACCAAGATTAGTACGAACAGAATTTTAAAGAGAGAACGCTCGATGACTAAGAAACAAACAAACGAAGCAGTACTGAGCCAGCAGGTTGAAGACTTGCTGGTTTCACGTAACCTGCGCGGCATGAAAACCGTCCAGCCAGCTCTTGCTACAGGTTACTACCAGCGCGCTGCACGTACGCTGTATAAGTGCAAAGGTCATGTATTGATCGGCACCGGCTTTCCGGTAGTCGACACTTTTGAAACCGATGGTCCCGTTGGCGCAATTGCGCTCTATGAAGCACTGGAAAAACTCGGCGCCACTCCCATTATCGTGTGTGGACCTCCGGTATCTCAGGCGCTGATGGATAACTATCGCGTACATGAAATCCGCGTTGGCGAACACCAGGAGCGCACACTTGAAGCATTCCAGGCACTGTATAACTACAACCCGGATGCCGTGTTATCGATCGAACGTCCGGGGCAGGCAGAAGATGGTGGCTACTATAATATGCGTGGCGAAAGTATTAGCGAGCGTACCGCTTGTTTCGATACCTTTGTAAACAACGCTAAGTGCCCAACTATCGGAATCGGGGATGGCGGGAACGAGATCGGTATGGGTAACATCACAGAAGCACTTAAAGATCTGGATATCAAAGCCGCAGCCACCTGTGTAGATGAGCTACTCATTGCCGATGTTTCGAACTGGGGAGCTTATGGTCTGATCACATTCTTCAGTCAATGGAGCGGCCGCGATCTGCTGGGTGAGATAGAGCCACTGGCGATACTCGAGTATCTATCTAAACTGGGCAGCGTAGATGGTGTTACCCGCATCAATGAACTCACCGAAGACGGCCTGCCGGTTGACGAAGGGATCAGTGTGATAAAAGAACTACGTGGGCTGATCGGTTATAACGATTAATAACTGATACGCGTAAGAAACCGCCCTATGGCGGTTTTTTTTCGTCTGAACATTATTGCGATAAGCAACCCTACTCTGACTATTTCCCTAAAGACCTGCCTCCCCCGTCATTAACGCCAAAGGTTTTTGATAAAGAGAGATATCACCCATATTTTTTGCCACCCATTCAGCATCATAATAACTATCCAGATAGCGCTCACCGCTATCACAGATTAGGGTGACCAGAGAGCCCTGTTCACCCCGCTGATGCATCTCTGCGGCAAGCGTCAGCATGCCCCAAAGATTGGTTCCGGTGGATGCCCCGGCCCTGCGCCCTGTTTGCTGTTCCAGCCAATGCATCGCTGCAACGGAAGCGCCATCAGGAACTTTAATCATTCGATCTATCACCGTCGGCTGAAACGATTCCTCTGCCCTTGGGCGTCCTATCCCTTCGATACGCCCGCCTTTATCTATTTCAATCGAACGATCACCGGTTCGCCAAACGTCATAGAATACCGAGTTTTCAGGGTCTACGGCCATCAGTTCGGTCGCCAGTCCTTTATAGCGAATATAACGCCCTAAAGTGGCCGTTGTTCCACCGGTACCGGCACTCATAACAATGGCAGCAGGCACCGGATGAGGCTCCAGGCTCATCTGCCGAAAGATACTCTCAGCAATATTACTGTTACCCCGCCAGTCAGTCGCACGTTCTGCATAACGGAACTGATCCATGAAATGACCATTACATTCCTGCGCTAGCATCACCGCAGCATCATGCATTTGAGTGGGGCAATCGACGTAATGACAGCGACCGCCATACAACTCGACCTGCCTGATTTTAGCCGCCGCGGTCTTGCGCGGCATTACCGCCACAAATGGCACACCAATCATGCGAGCAAAGTAGGCTTCTGAGACAGCGGTGCTACCTGAAGAAGCCTCGATCACGGTTGTCTGACTGTTAATCTGCCCATTACATAATGCATAGAGAAACAGAGAGCGGGCTAAACGATGCTTCAGGCTACCGGTGGGGTGACTGCTCTCATCCTTCAAATACAGATCGATTCCCATAAGCCCCGGCACATCTAACTTAACCAGATGCGTATCAGCAGAGCGCTGCGCGTCCGCCTGAATCAGGGCGACAGCCGCTTGTACCCAGTTAGCCATATCGTTATTTCCTCAGCTCAATTATTCAACAAAACAAGTATAGAACTGTGGTGATAGAAAGATTTTGTCTTTTCCTGGATTAAATCGACAAAATATAGAATAATTTTCTAAGATATTAATATTTTAGGACAAATAATTTCATGGATAGTATCGATAAAAAAATACTTACCCTTTTGCAACAGGATACGACCCTGTCCGTTAATGACATAGCCGAACGGGTTAATCTCTCAACAACCCCTTGTTGGAAACGCATTAAAAAGCTTGAGGACACCGGCATCATCAAAGCCCGGGTTGCACTGTTGGACAGTGCAAAAGTAGGCGCTGGCGTTTCTGTTTTTGTCCACCTTAAAACCCATAATCATGAAGATCTGTGGCTGGCGCGCTTTGCTGAGAGCATCACGGGTTTTGACGAGGTGATGGAGTGCTACCGAATGGCTGGAGAGTGGGATTACCTGTTAAGAGTCGCCACTAAAGACATCGAATCTTTTGACCGTTTTTATAAAAAGCTCATTACTGAAATCGATGGTTTAACCGATGTCACCTCAAGCTTTGCCATGGAGGAGATTAAATTCTCCACCTGTCTACCGCTTAACAACATCTAAAAGTTTGCACCACCTGCTGGCTTCTATATAGTTGATGTGATGATCACACGAGCACTATCTTAATGCGCCTGAGAAACCTGAACACTTTTGTCAAAGTAGCCTATCTGGGAAGTTTCCACGCAGCAGCTCAGCAGCTGCATGCCACTCAGCCGGCCATCTCTGCACGGATTCATACGCTTGAAGAGGAACTGGGGACCCAGCTGTTTATTCGCGATAAAAGCGGAACCCGCCTTTCTTCCCGAGGCGTACAACTACTCCCCTACGCAGAAAAGTTACTGGCCATTAGCCAGGAAATGAAACAGCAAATAAGCGATAAAAGCCCACAGAAGGGTACACTGCGTATCGGCATTACTGACACTCTCGCCAATCTTTACCTTTCACCTTTATTAAAACACTGGCAACAACTGCATCCGTTAATGTCGTTTGAGCTGATCAGCGATGTTACACCGACACTGACCCGCCAATTACAAGAGAATCAGCTGGACCTGGCTCTGATGGTCGCGGGTAATTATGATCAGCCTGAACTCGTCATCGAGCCGTTATGTAGCTATCCCCAGCATTGGGTCGCGACACCGGAACGTCTCGTGGAAAACCCCGTCACCAGCATAGAAACACTCAGCCGCTCGCCTATTCTGAGTTTTCCCCGTGACACCCGCCCCTGGGACTACCTGCAACAACTGTTTCGTCCCCTTGATGAAAGGCCCGTATTTCATACCTGCAGCTCTGTCGCCAACTTACTAACACTGACTCTCCAAGGGGCTGGAATGGCACTTTTGCCCGCCCCTATTATCCAGGAACACCTGTCTCGGGGGATGTTAGTCGAGTTCAGCCCGGGCCCTAAACCTCCGGAACTTTCATTTTGTGCCTGCTGGCGACTGGATGACGACCGGATTCTCCCTCAACTGTTAGCACAGAGCGGGCGGGAAATTATCGTCGCTACAGCTTAAACATTTAAGCCCCTGTCTGAACTGACTCATACTTGTTACAGGCTTTATTACCAAAAACCTTTATTGAGCGCTCTTTATTCCTGTTTTAATCAACAAAACAGACTATATTTCTTAAGTTTTTGCGGCTATTGCAACTATTCCTCTTTTCTAAGAAACTAATCTCAGTTGGATAAACCAGACCGCAGTAAACCGATAGCACTTAGCCACAAGCTCCGCTCAGTTCACTGCAGACCGCCTGAGTCGATTGCTTTCCTCCAAGCGAGTAAAACCAGCATCTCAGAGTCAAAGAATTCCAGACCACGCACTAAGACTTCACCACCTGGCTATATTCAGGCCTGGGTTTACACTTAAGCAGGGTCTCTCAACACGTTTAAAGGAAGGTTAATATGAGCATTGCATACCTGAATGGCGAATACCTGCCACTAGAAGAAGCCCGCATCTCCCCTATGGATCGCGGCTTTCTGTTTGGCGACGGTATCTACGAAGTTATTCCTTACTACAATGGTAAATCTGTAGGCCTGATGCCTCATATCACCCGTATGATCAACGGTCTGGCTGAAATCGAAATAAAGAACAGCCACACCGCTGATGAGTGGAAAACTCTGCTGGATGACCTGATTGCAAAAAACAGCGATCAGGGCGGCAACCTGGGTGTTTATGTGCATGTATCCCGCGGCACTGATGTTAAGCGCTATCATGCGTATCCAGAAGACGTAGAACCGACCATTTTTTGTTTCACCTTTGGTATCAAAGACCCTGAGCCAACTGACCGCACAAAAGTACACCAGTACAGCATGATTTCTACTGAAGACCTGCGCTGGCAGCGTTGCCACATTAAATCTACAGCGCTGCTGGGTAATGTTATCCACTTTCAGGAAGGCTACTCTGCCGGTCACGATGAAGCACTACTCTACAACGCAAATGGCGAGCTGACTGAAGGTAGCTCCTGCAACGCATTCATTGTGAAAGATGGCGTGATCATCACCCCGATTCAGGATAACCAGATTCTGCCGGGCATCACCCGTCGCATTATTATCGACAGCCTGAAAGCAGATGGCTCTCTGACGGTGGAAGAGCGTACTATCACTATGGACGAGGTTCGCAATGCTGACGAACTATGGATTACCAGCTCCTCTAAAGAGATTGCTCCGGTAACTCAACTGGATGGCAAGCCGGTCGGCAATGGCGAAGTTGGCGAGATCTGGGAAAAGGCATTCACCATCTATACCGCGTCTAAGTACGACTTTTAAGCTTAATAAATAGTTGTTCGTTGCTCATAAAAAACGCACCCTGGGGTGCGTTTTTTTGCGCTTATGCCATTACACAGTGACTTAAAACCACTCACATCCTTCCCTCTTCCATGGTTAGCAAATACCGAAGCGCAGTTTCAGCATTCGCTAATCGTTGCGTCCCAACGCCTTCCACTATCAAATAAGGTCGATTAAGCCTCTTAATCTCACCTAAATGGCGTTGATAAAGCATATCACGATCATCTGGATTCTCCCGTAGCAGATCGGGCTCCCAGGGAAGGTCAGGCTTACAGAGCAGATAAACGTGGGACGATTCTTTTTCAATCCTGTCAAGAACCTGATCGGGGCAATGCCCAAACACCTCTTCAGCCCAGATCTTAAAATTGATCATGTCAGTATCAAAAATACCGATTGGCACAGCGGGATCTACCTCGGTCTGTTGATACTCCAGATGCAATCCGCTCAATCGAATCAGCAAATCAAGATCATAGTCCGGCCCATTTTTCTCCAGATAACAGCGCGCATACTCCAGCGCATAAGGCAGGTTAAATTGCCTGCCCAGATGCTCTGCAAGAGTACTTTTTCCGGACGATTCTGCACCGGTAATAATAATCCGCATTAAGGTTGAGTACTCACCAACGATGGAGTTTTAATAGACCTCCGCCACTGAATCCAGCCATAGATACCCAGACCCAGGAAAATAGCATATTGGAAGGAGTATATCGGCGCGCCTTTAACCCAGTAAATGTAGATACCCAGCACATTGACGATACACCAGCCAACCCAGTTCTCCATCCGTTTACGTGCCTGAAGGAACTGAGCAAAAAAGCTTAATACCGTAGTGATAGAATCGAGCCACAACAGAGAAGGCTCAGGAATCCAGCTAACTTTCGCTGCTAATGCCGTAACACCAAAGCCCCACCCGGCAATACAAAGAACGGTGACAAAAAACAGGACTAGCTGCTTGTCTCTGGCTAGCCATACCGGTACAAAGAGCGCCTCCTTTCGAGCCGCACTCCCTTTAGCCCAGACCCTCCAGCAGTACAGCTGAATCGGAATATAAGAAAGATAAAGAATACCATCGGATACCAGCTGCCACTCGGTAATTGCCAACCATGCGGAAATTGAGGCCCAGAGGATACCCAACGGCCAGCCCCAAATATTCTGACGAGCAATCAGAATAACCCCCAATATAGCGCTCACTGTTGCTGTAATTTCCAGAGGAGTACTGCCCAGCAATTGCAGCCACTCGATAGTCGCCAGGATATTATTTTCCATAAAGATACTTTT
>JAIBCZ010000107.1 GCA_024679645.1 Amphritea sp. | reverse complement strand
TGCTGTCACAACCCTGACAGCTTTTGCCTGAACCATCACTCTTAGAGCATTGTTGACCACCGCTGCCTGATCAGCACTTTTGAATGGAAAGTCCACCGACACAGGCTTAACTCTGCAGGCAGCCCGGAGGCTGGCAAAGTCTGATGTTTCTGGTAACGAGCAATTCTCAGAAAAATGTATTAGCTGATCATCGGTCGCTATAGTATTTATCAGGTGACGAATAAAACAGCGACCCACATCTTTTTCCGTATAAGGCTCTACCGCAATATGCTGATATTCAGGATCCGAAAAACTTTCCCACAGTTCAGGCAATGGCGTTACCAGGATAAAGACTCCCCCTGCAACCAAGGTTCCAACCACCTGACCAAAGCCATTAGGGTTGAAACCACTCCAGGCATCAAACAATACACAATCACTTTCCTGTCCGAGTAATTGATGTGCCTGTTTTGCACTAACCGGGCGAACAGTTGAAGGCGGCTGTAGCCCGACAGCCGGGTCGCCAATCCATGACCACCGGGACAGGCTATTTGGCTGCCGGGGAATTACCCGCTGGCACCAGTCGCGACTGCCACTGATCACGATCAGTAATCGATGGCTGCAGCCCTGATTCGCTTTAAGTAACGCCTCAATATTATTCTTTACCGGTTCAAAGCCGCTCACTGTTCTATCCTTAATCTCACCTAAAGTGAATTTTACACATTCTGCCAGTCAGGGTATAAGGAAATAGAATGAAAACAGGATCACTACGAAATCATCTACTATGTATATAAAATACAAGGTATAACACATGCATTCTGACTTATGTTTGGTCATGGACCAGGGAAGCCATAGCAGTCGGGCGATGATTTTTGATCGATTTGGTCATTGTCATAGCCAGGGGCAGGTTAGAATTAAGACCCAGCTGACACAGCCTAACCGGGCAGAACAGCAACCCGAACAGATCCTTATCTCTCTTAAACGGGCCGCTCTCGAAGCGATCAGCACCCTGAAACGAGAAGACAGAGCTCGCCTGAGAAACGCGGCCTTAATCACTCAACAGTCCAGCATGCTCTGCTGGGACGCTGATAGCGGTGCCGCTCTGACACCCGTCATCAGCTGGCAAGACCGGCGTGGAAGTCACTATATTGACGAGATAATGCCCCTGGCATCCATGATTCGGCAATTAACAGGCCTTTACCCAAATGCCCACCTGGCCGCTTCGAAATTACGCTGGTGTTTAGACCATCTTTCTTTCACTACCGCGAAACACCGCGTCAGAGGCGGACCAATTGCCGCCTGGCTCATAAAGCAGTTAGTGCACGAACAGCCAGATCTGGTCGACGGCGTTAATGCGTCACGCACGATGCTATATTCAATCAATGAAAAAAACTGGCACCCGGAACTGCTTAACCTGTTTGAACTCCCTGATTCACTTCTCCCCACTATCTGTCCAAGCACTTTTCATTACGGCACATTACGACTACCGGGGTGTGAATTACCCCTCAATTTCGTCAGTGGTGGTCAAGCGGCCGCCCTATTTGCATTTGGCCCCCCCTCGCAAGAGAACCTGCATATAAACCTGGGCACTGGCGGTTCCCTCAGCAGGGTATTGATCGAACGTGGACTTCATCCGCAGGAGAAACTTCTTCATAATCTTATTTTGTCTGGATCGCAGCCCCTGTTCAGTGCCGAGGGCACCGTTAACGGTGTAGCAAACGCCTTAGAATGGGCCTTGAATATCTGCCGGCCCGAGTCTGGAGATCTGGATGAGTGGCCCGCTCAGTTCCCTGATCCGCCCCTGTTCATGAACATGGTGGGAGGAGTTGGCTCCCCTTACTGGAACCCGTTGGACCGATCCTGCTGGATCAATGACAGTGAAGACCCCAAAGCCCGGATGGTCGCTGTGATGGAGAGCATCATATTCCTTATCTGCAATAATATCGTAGCGATGTCCGCCCTGCCTAAAGCAAAACAGATCATTATTGGCGGCGGTGTGAGCCAGCTGAACTATATCTGTCAGGGCATCGCAGACTTAAGTGGTATTCCAGTATTACGCTACGAACAACATGAGCTTTCTTCTCTGGGAGCTGCCTGGCATGCAATGCCGAATAGCCACAGAGAGTTCAAACCTGAAATCCAATTTTCACCTATAGAAGATCGCCCTCTCGAAGAGCGCTATAAAAAATGGCTTGAAGTATTCCGTGAACACCTTGCAAAACTAGATGACTGACCGGCCTAGAAAAAAGGGCCGTGTATTGGACTTAATGTCGCCCGGACGGGTGCCTTAAGCGCTGAGAAGTAACGTTCTGGGGTGCTACTATCATTATTCATCAGGGCTAGCCTAAAAGAAGCCCACGAGGTCGCAGGCTTAAGCCACCCTGAGTCTGATGCTTAATAGAATATCAGCTTAATTGGAAAATGTTACGGGGATATCGCGAGGGTCTTCAGTCTTAGCACGAACCTGATCACCACCATTGGCAACAGCATCATTCAATGCCACTTCAACGCTGGCTAAGATATTTTCCGCTGTCAGCTCAACCGAGGGCTGCATCGTACAGGTACCAATACTGATACTCAGCGACTCTCCTTCTGAACTGACTTCACGAACCTCCTGACAGAGTCTCTCGGCCAATACCGGAGATTGCTCATTTGTGGCAGGTAATAGCAATGCAAAGCGGTGATCACCAATTCGCGCTGCAAGATCACCTGGCCTTGATATTACGCCTTCGAGAATACCCGCAACCTGACGCAATTTTTGACGAGCAGAGCTGCCTTCTATCCCCTCTATTTTATCGGCATTAATCAACATCAGCGTTAATGGACTAAATTCCCTTACCGCCCGACGGCACTCAGTATTCAACATCTGACTGAAGTGTCTATCATTAGCCAGCCCTGTAAGATCATCTTTCACAGCAAGAGAAGCCAGCTTTTCTCGGCTCTGTTGCAACTCCAGTTCTTTCGACTTAATAACTTTATGGTAAGCACGGGTTCTACTTGACATATTCAGCCACATACCGAGCATCAAAAACGCTACGCTTCCCCCCATCAACGCGATAAGTAGCGGTAAAAATGTATGATGGCTCTTCACAATTGGATCAGCAAGACTGTAGAACTCTTCTTTCGTCAACTCTTGTTGTGGCCCATAAGCTTGCCAGAGTGTTCCAATATCTCTCGCCTCTCCCGCCAGCTCATAATTAACCTCATCTACACGATGCTCAACAGCCAGTCGAATCGCCTGAACCGCAACCCGTTCTTCATAGGAACGCACGCCAAAAAACAAAGTGATAAACACCAGCACCGACACCACAAAAATTGTAATCGTTTGAAGTTTATTCTGAGGGGCCGTATGGCTGTTATCTATCACGCTAATGTTCCTGTATGGCGACCAATTTAGTTTAGTAAATACTTTTTTCAGAGCCGATGCAAACCCCTATTGGCCATACCTTTTATGCGGCTGATTCAGGTAAGCAAGCTCTTCAGGTGTGGAGGAACGAGTAAGAATTTTATTCCGATGCGGAAAACGCCCAAAGCGAACGATAAGATCCCGATGCTCATTGGCAAAATCAAGGGCATTATCTATATGGTGCCTCTGTTCACGAGGCGTAGTACAAAGCATCTCTTCCAGCTGAGCAACACACAGATTCTGGGCACTCAGCTCTTCGGCGTGCTCCAGCGGCATATAAAAAAACAGTCTTTCACTGGCTTCCAGAACGGTATCATGGCCATTGATAATCCCTTCCCTGCATAACTGCTCCGCTCTCTGATCACCGGCAAAAGCATCTACCGCCCCCCGATAAATACTACGGGTGAACTGATCTAACAAAAGAATCAGCGCTAAACGTCCCCGAGGCTGACCTGACCAGTCATCCAGCTGCCCCCACAGGGCCATTCTAACCTGATGGCCAAATAGTTCTTCAATCAACCGGTCCATTTTCTCATCGCCAAACCACCAAAGACTCTTGCGGTTTGTCACTGGGAACCCCTGTTTAAGCTCACCAAACCAAAACTGCAGAACTTCTTCAATCTGCTCGGTCATACTTTTCCCTCGAAGAAACTACTCAATTAGTACGTCTCAAATAACAGTATAGAGGAGAAGCCCTTCTATACAGAAAGCAAAATATAAATTTATGATAATTAGCCAATCTGGAGAGCACATAAAAACATAAATAGTCTTAACCTGCTCTCTGCGTTCATTAGAAAAGCGTATAGAAAAGCCAAACGACGACACCGGAAACTGACTGAGTTTTTATAAATCAATTTACTTTTATATAAAATAAAACTGTTCTAGTCTGAACTATACGAAAATAAACCACTCTTTATGTATTAACAGACAGTCTGACTGCGGCTTTCAAGGGAGAAAAAATGCGAAGCATTCTTATTCTAGTCTTATTAGTAATTAGTGGATTCGGGGCTTACCTGCTGTTGCAGCAACCGCAATCAGCCGAGCCCGTGAGTACTTCGAAACAACAACCCGATGAACTATCGCGTATGGCTGCAGAGCGGCATATAGACAACCTGACTTCAAAACCTGAACAGGTAATTGCGATCGGCCAGGCAAACAATTTCGTCACCCGGGATCAACTCCTTCAACTTCCAGCAGAAAAGGCCACCTCGGCAGCCGGTATTGAAACGATCGAGTCAGATAATGCAACAACCTTTGGCGTTCAACTGGAACAGATAGGAAAACCTAGTCGGCCCCAACATAAAATGCTCTCCGTAGGTCAACTTCCACAAGCTGACCAGATTAAACTTCAGGAACTTCTCAATAATCCAGACACTGCTGCTGATACTCTGTTTTATATTCACGGCGTCAGCGATGCCGATAAACAAGGTCTTTGGGGGATCATTCAGAGCGGACTAATCGATACCTTTGCCCGGGGAATTCAACTGAAAAATCGACAACTCAGTACGAACATTCCAAAAATTGCTGACGAACGCATGGCCAACAGCACCAGTTCTTTTCTAGGCTCTATACTGGATGAGAAAGTAAAAGACACCTATGTCTACAACTACGCCAAAGGGGTACTGGGCCACAACCCCAATCTAATTAATCCCGGTCAGGAATTAATTATCGTTTCATTCTCTCAGGATGAACTTATAAACATCTATGATCATTTCAGCAGTCAATAAGGATAGCTGGAGCCAACATGATTGATCTCTACACTTGGGGAACACCCAACGGACGTAAGATTTCTATCATGCTGGAAGCAACCGGTTTACCCTATCGGGTCTATCCAATTGATATTCAGAGAGGAGATCAATACGAAGCTGATTTTCTCGCTGTCAGTCCTAATAACAAAATACCAGCCATTATCGATGATGAAGGCCCTCAGGGTGAAAACTTAAAGTTATTTGAGAGTGGCGCTATTCTACTCTACCTGGCCGAGAAGACCGGGAATTTCATCCCGACCCATCCGTTAAAACGAGTAGAGTGCCTGCAGTGGCTCATGTGGCAGATGGGCGGTTTTGGCCCTATGCTGGGTCAGTCTCATCACTTTAATCGTTTTGCAAAAGAAACAATTCCCTACGCGATTCAACGCTACAATGATGAGACTAAACGACTTTGGGGCGTATTAAATACGCACTTAGCCGGTCATGAATTTATCGTTGACCAGGAACTGAGTATTGCTGACTTTGCCATCTATCCCTGGGCCACACGTTTTGAGTGGCAAGGCATTCAGCTGGATCACTTCCCCCATGCCCAAGCCTGGATGGCAAGGATGAGTCACATCGAATTTGTTCAACGCGGTATGGCGGTGCCTTAACTAAGCAGTGATACCTTCTTCAACACTCCAGACCAAACCGACGAAGTTGCCGGGATAAAAACTCATCGAGTGTTTTAAGATCCCTCTCTTCTAACTCAACCACATCAAGATTGTGTTCCTGATAAAGCGTTTTCTTACGCATCTTGCTTTTCAGATAAGAGGGATCGCTTTCACTGCCCCAAAATTCAATATACAAACTGACCTGAGGCAGATAAAAGTCAGCGACAGCCTCCTCAGTAATGGGTAATCTTTTATGACATGCATGGGATATACCCGCTAGATAGAGCCAATTATCAATCATCACCTCCGCCTCAGAACGTAGTAGATGGCCATCCATAGAACTACAACCCATACGGGTTTCAACTGCCGCAAGGTGCGGTTCGAACTGCTTAAGGCTTCGCTTCAAAAGCACATTTTTAGTCACAACCTTTGGCCAGACAACATAAGGAATCGCTGTCTTAAGGTCCTCTTTCTGAACACCTCCCTGCGCCTGACCCGCTGAAGTCACCTGCCAGCCTTTAAGCCAGGGCTTTATCCAGCCTAATTCTGCCAGCAGTTTATTAAGACAGCGAGCATCCAGGCCGAGCATCAACCCGAGCCCTTTAGCGCTGGTGATGCTATCTTCAAGGCTTACCAGTGCCCGATGTGTCAATACCGTATCAGGCCAGACGATATAGCGACCATAGCGTTCACTATCCCGGTAACCTCCCTGTTCAAACTCACCTTTTGCGGTTAATTGCCACTGGCCATCCTCTCGCCTGAGCCAGCCCAGCGCTTCCAGCTCGGCAAACATCTGCCGACTGGTCTTACCCAACTCTTTAGCCAGTGCTGAAGTCGATATCTTTTTACGCTCTTTAACCATTAAAACTATTCCGTTAAATCAATCAGCTTCAGTACACCAGCTGATACTGTGACATTTATCATCAAGGGTCAAAGAAATTCACATCGAGTGAGATGAAATCTATATTCAGACGCCGTTATTTGCTGTATCAGTTAGGGAAATGTGATTGACTCCCTCTCATTGATTAGTCGTGTACTTCTAATCTGGCACATAAATGCCGATAGGAGGGGGAGTCCATCCCATTTTCCTAAATTTCGTAACCTGGTTGAATGCACCGAGAACCTGCCCGCTGACACAATTTGATGTCCGTCACCGATACGGATTAAAGTGTTGATAATAAAAAATAAACTGTTATATTGAATCCAGCTTGAAGATTCACCGTATTTTTATGCTTCATTTCGAATGATCCTGTTTCAGCTTCATCGTCCTGTTTCCATAATATATAGTAAAAATTCCTGCATCATCGCCATGAATAATGGCTAACATTATATTTATTAAAGGAAACTAACATGTCTACTGTAACCGGTACTGTTAAATGGTTTAACGCTGATAAAGGCTTCGGTTTTATTGAGCAGGAAAATGGCCCTGACGTATTCGCACACTTCAGTGCAATCCAGAGCAACGGCTTCAAGACT
>JAIBCZ010000167.1 GCA_024679645.1 Amphritea sp. | reverse complement strand
TACTCAGATTCCTCCAAGGATGCCGGACAGCTGGCAGCTGCCTGGGGGCAGTACCGAGCTCAGGAAGCGCTGACCAAAGCCTGCGCGGATAACTCAGTTCATTTGACCCTGTTTCATGGTCGTGGCGGTACCGTTGGCCGGGGTGGTGGTCCAAGTCATACGGCTATTCTGGCGCAACCCCCCGGCTCCGTTGCCGGAAGTCTGCGGGTGACAGAGCAGGGCGAGATGATTCGCTTTAAATTTGGTGTGCCGGAGATAGCAGTACGTAATTTAGAGCTCTACACCTCAGCGACGCTTGAGGCCACCCTTGCGCCAGCGCCGGGGCCCAAGCTTGAATGGCGGCAGTTGATGGATGATCTGTCGGCCAGCGGTTTAGCGGCTTATCGCGACGTTGTCCGGTTTGATCCGCAGTTTGTGCCCTATTTCAGGACAGCAACCCCCGAGCAGGAACTGGCAAAACTGCCGCTGGGGAGTCGTCCTGCCAAGCGTAAAGCCGATGGCGGCGTGGAAAGCCTGCGGGCGATTCCATGGATCTTTGCCTGGACTCAGATTCGTCTGATGCTACCGGCCTGGCTGGGCAGCGATGTCGCACTTCAGGATATCCTGGATAAAGGGCAGTTCGAGCTGGTACAGACGATGCGGCGTGACTGGCCGTTCTTCCGTTCCTATATCGATATGCTTGAGATGGTGGTGGCTAAGTCAGACGGGAACATTGCGGAATACTATGAGAAGCGTCTGGTCTCAGATGAACTGAAAGTGCTGGGTGCTGATCTTCGCTGTCGTTTGGCGAATACCGTTGAACTGGTGAAGAAGATTAAGCAGCAGGATGAGTTACTGGAAGAAAATCCGATCATCCGGCAATCCATTGATGTGCGTAATCCCTATATCGATCCATTGCACTTTCTCCAGGCAGAACTGCTCTATCGGGACCGCAACCAGCCGGATGAACGGTTGGAACAGGCGCTGATGATTACCATGGCGGGTATCTCTGCGGGGATGCGTAATACCGGCTGATCAGCGCATGTTTAAGCGCGTCGGTGGGTCAGCGGATAAGGTGTCTAAACACTTTAGGGTTGATACATTGGCGCGTTTTGACTACTCTCGAGCGTCCGTTTTAGGTGATTTCGGGGTTTAAACAGGCCGGATCAGATAAACATGTCTCCTGCAATTGGCGCAGAATTAGATATTGGTAGTAGGCCGAATGTCCAATTGTGAGTAGCAGGCAAACCACTGTAATGTCGATAGATTACAGGTTATGAAAATTATTGCCGATGGTCTTAGATGACGGTCGGCCAGACAGCTTTCAAAATTATATAATTAGAAATGGAGCAATCCTTACATGCAAATCATTCTTTTGGGTGCACCTGGCGCCGGTAAAGGTACTCAGGCGCAATATATCTGCGATAAATACAGTATTCCACAGATCTCTACAGGCGACATGCTGCGTGCAGCGGTTAAAGCGGGTACGCCTCTGGGTATCGAAGCGAAGAAAGTAATGGATGCCGGTGGCCTTATCTCTGATGAGATCATTATTGGATTGGTAAAAGAGCGAATCACAGAGTCAGATTGCGCTAACGGATTCCTGTTTGATGGTTTCCCACGCACCATTCCTCAGGCTGATGCGATGAAAGATGCCGGTGTTGCGATCGATGCTGTGGTTGAGATCGACGTAGCTGACGAAGAGATCATCAAGCGGATGGCGGGTCGCCGTGTACACCCGGGTTCAGGCCGGACTTATCATGTTGTCTTCAATCCACCGTCGACTGAAGGTAAAGACGATGTAACCGGTGAAGACCTGATTCAGCGTGCAGACGATGCAGAAGAAACCGTGCGTCAGCGTCTGGATATATACCATGAGCAGACTGCACCACTGATTACCTATTACAAAGGTTGGGCTGAAGAGTCACCTGCCAGTGCACCGAAATACAACTACATCCCAGGTGTTGGCGGTGTAGAAGATATCCGTGATGCGGTATTTGCCTCACTGGAAAAGTAATTCTTTGTATTGATTATGAAAAACCGCTCCATTGAGCGGTTTTTTATTGTCTGTAATTCCGGGATAATAGCGTTTTGCTTTCAATCGGAATTCAACGGATGTCTCAGCCCAAAACAGCGGTGCTGCTTGTTAATTTAGGCTCGCCGGATCAGCCCACGCCGGGCGCGGTACGCCGGTATCTTAAAGAGTTTCTTTCCGATCGGCGGGTCGTAGAAGGAAACGGCGTTATGCGCCTGGTCTGGCTGGCCGTACTGAACGGTATTATTCTGACTTTCCGGCCCCGCAAAGTGGCTAAACTGTATGCCTCGATCTGGGATCAGGATTCCCCACTGCGGCTGATACTCAATCAGCAGGTGACGGCGCTACAATTGGCGCTGCAGCAACAGATGCCCAGCCGGGATATTCAGGTTTACTCGGCGATGACTTACGGCAACCCGGGCCTGACGGCGCGTTTAGCCGAGCTAAAAAAGGCGGGTTACCAGAGAATTTTAGTATTACCCCTGTATCCGCAGTACTCTGATACGACCACGGCTCCGATCTATGATCAGATCGCGCGGTTTCAGTTACAAAATCGCAATCCGCCGGATATTCGGGTGCTGCATGATTATCATGACCATCCGCTCTATATTCGGGCGCTGGCAGATTCAGTCCGTGATTACCGCGCTGAGCATGGGCTTGGGGATAAGTTAATTCTCTCCTACCATGGTATTCCGCAGGAATATGCCGACCGGGGCGACCCTTATCCTGATCATTGTCACCGCACCTCAGAACTGCTGGCAAGTGAATTGGATCTGGCTCCAGATCAGTGGCAGACCACCTTCCAGTCCCGTTTCGGGCCGAAGGCCTGGTTGCAGCCCTATACCGATAAAACCCTTGAGAAGCTGCCTGAGAGTGGTACTAAGCGGGTTGATATTATCTCGCCGGCATTCTCTGCGGATTGTCTGGAAACGCTGGAAGAGCTGTCAGTCGAAAATCGCGATATATTTATGGCCGCAGGCGGTGAGCAGTATCAGTATATTCCAGCCCTGAATGACGATCCGGGGATGATCAGCCTGCTGGTGGACCTGGTACAACAGAACAGTTCAGGCTGGTTTAGCCCGGCTAGCACAGAAAACGAACAGAAAGAGACAGAGAATGCGTCCTGAATATATTTTTGGCATACATGCCGCGACTACCACGCTGGAACGAGACAGCAAGCGTGTTAAAGGGATGTGGGCGCTGAAAGGCCGCGCTGACGGACGGATGCAAAAACTGCTGGATCTGGCGAAAGCCAAACAGGTTCAGGTGGAGTGGGTCAGCCGTAAAGAGCTCGACGAGATGGCGGAAGAGGGCGTGCATCAGGGCGTTGTTGTAGCCTGTGAGCCTATCCAGACCAAGAACGAGCAGTTCCTGGATGCGATGTTAGAAAAACTCGAAGAACCGGCTTTCCTGCTGGTGTTAGACGGTGTTACTGACCCGCATAATCTCGGGGCTTGTCTGCGTACCGCCGATGCCGCCGGGGTCCACGCGGTGATAGCGCCAAAAGATAAGTCCGCACCGCTGAACGCTGTCGCCAGTAAAGTGGCCTGTGGTGCCGCGGAAGTCGTCCCCTACGTACTGGTGACTAATCTGGCACGTACCCTGAAAGATCTGCAGCAGAAGGGCGTTTGGATCACCGGGACCGCCGGCGAAGCCGACACGCTGATCTACAATGCCGATCTGAAAGGCCCGATGGCGCTGGTGATGGGGGCGGAAGGTCAGGGCATGCGTCGCCTCACCCGTGAAAACTGCGATTTTCTGGTAAAGATCGATATGGCAGGGGAGGTGTCTTCTCTGAACGTATCGGTTGCGACTGGGGTTTGTTTGTTTGAGGCGGTAAGACAAAGAAAAGCGTAGCTTTTCTTTGTCCAGAACGCTGCTGCGCAGCTTGCTAGACCGTATCGCTGCGCGACACTAGCTAGACGTGGCTGCGCCACTTGCTAGAAAAGGCTGGGTGCAGCTCTTTGTAGGAGCCGTGTTCCGCGGCGATAAACGACTGAAAAATAGGTTGAAAAGGAGATTGCAGATGGTGCTGTTCTGGCCAATTCAACAAGAACTTGATTGCATTAGTGGTAGCGGTCGCATTCTCGGGAAGATTAAGTTTGATGGCTATAACGATGAGCACAGATTCTGCCCTGACAATGAATCACTCGTCTTATCAGATCTGGAGCAATCTTGTATCGATGAGAGGCTGTCAGGGCTGGATTCAGGTAAGTATTCAATACCGATGCAAGATGATGACTGATGTAACCCGGGCGTTACTTACAGGCTTGTTGAGTGCGCGCTAAGCTTTCTTCACAAACTTAGCCGTCACCATCATTTCACCGGCACCCGCCAGCTTGCAGTCAAGCTCGTGATCCTTACCTTCTACGATTCTTCTGACACTGGCTTTGGTGCCGACTTTAAGGACTTGAGAGCTGCCTTTCACTTTAAGGTCTTTAATTAGAGTGACCTTATCACCCGCTTCAAGCAGGGTTCCGTTCGCATCTTTTACCGTAAATATCTCTTCTTCCTGCGCTGCCTCCGACGGATTCCATTCATGCGCGCATTCGGGACAAACCAGATTGGTCTGATCTTCGTAGACGAATTCTGAGTTACATTTTGGACAGGGAGGGTATGACATCGTTTTTATCCTTCTGGGGGTATTAATGCTGGTATAACAATAAGGTTTCTACAGGAATATAACGCCGTGCTCTGCGAAGAGCGAGCGCAGCGGTGATTCCGGCAACAGCGTTTTGTTAATACTTTTTACTTTAAAATAGGGTATGGAACTATGACTCCATTTTCGTCAACAAGAGATGCAGTACAATATGGGTTTTGACCACATTCTCTTGTTCTATTCTTTTTGTCATAACGAACTTCTAGTAACGAACTGTGCTTTTTACAGTTTTTTCGGTAAAAGCATAAAGTTATTTCATTATCGGACAGGCCATGCTTTGCTGCTAGCGCTTGCAATAGTAAGTCCAGTTGTTGCTCAGTGATATTTCCAGATGGAATCATCATCTCACTAATTTGGTTTAGGCTACTCATGCACCGTATGCGCCAGTATCTTTTCATTACTTATGCCTATGAGCACTAACGCCCGCATAATAGGCGCGAGCTTGCGAGCGTTCTAATTAACGCGCTTGTGTACGCCCAGCATGGGCATGAACTAATGAGGTGAAAGTCCTCTGTAGGAAGGTCACCATCCATAGCGATTTATATCGTCATTAGATGTTAACTACTAGCGAATGGCAAGGGCTTGACTGTGAGGTCTGGTCTGGAG
>JAIBCZ010000147.1 GCA_024679645.1 Amphritea sp. | reverse complement strand
GAAGCAGCAATACCAACAGTTCAAGCAATTACTACAGGAATTCCTGCCGGCTCAGCAGATTATTTCTGATCCTCTGCGTACTCTGGCTTACGGCACTGACGCTAGTTTCTATCGCCTGATTCCACAATTGGTAGTGCGCCCTGAATCAGAACAGGATGTCGCCCGTATTATTAAACTGGCCCAACAACAGGAAATTCCGGTAACTTTCCGTGCGGCCGGTACAAGTTTGTCAGGCCAGGCCATTACGGATTCGGTATTGATTCAGCTGCGCGATGGCTGGAGGCAGTATTCAATCAATGATGATGCCAGCGAGATCAGCCTGCAGCCGGGAGTCATCGGCGGTCAGGCCAATAAAGCACTGGCTCCGTTTAATAAAAAAATCGGCCCCGATCCCGCCTCGATTAATACCGCCATGATTGGCGGTATTGCCGCCAACAATGCCAGCGGTATGTGCTGTGGTACGGCGCAAAACAGTTATCGCACCGTAAAGAGCATGAAGCTAGTACTGGCCGATGGCACATCGCTGGATACCGGCGATAGTCAATCTGTTACCCACTTCAGAAACAGCCATAAAGGCCTATTAATCGCCCTTGAATCACTGGCCCGCCAGACCCGCAGTAACGAAGCTCTTCGCCAGCGTATCGAACATAAGTACCGCCTGAAAAACACCACCGGCTATGCACTTAACTCTCTGGTGGATTACGAAGACCCGATCGACATCATGAAGCACCTGATGATCGGCTCTGAAGGCACCTTAGGCTTTATGTCTGAGATCACCTATAACACGGTTGATGAACATCCAAACAAAGCCTCGGCACTGATATTTTTCCCAACGGTTCGCACCACCTGTGAAGCCGTTGCTATTCTGAAACAGACGCCGGTATCTGCGGTCGAAATGATGGACCGGGCCGGCCTGCGCTCAATTGAAAATAAGGCCGGCATGCCCGACTTTATCAAAGCGCTCCCCGATGATGCAGCAGCTCTATTGGTTGAAACTCGCTCAGGTTGCCCCGATCACCTGGCCCAGCAAGTTACGGTGATACAAGCATCGATAGCTGCACTTGAGACCGTTCAGCCGGTTCAGTTCACCACGGACCCTGCAGAATATTCAAAATACTGGGCGATTCGTAAAGGATTGTTCCCGGCAGTCGGCGCGATACGCGAAACAGGCACGACGGTGATTATCGAAGATGTTGCCTTCCCCGTGCCTCGATTAGCCGATGCGGTACACGATCTGCATCAGATTTTTGAAAAATGGCATTATGATGAAGCACTGATTTTTGGTCACGCACTTGAAGGCAATCTGCATTTTGTCTTCACACAGTCGTTTGATTCCCAGGCTGAAACTGAGCGTTATGAAGGCCTGATGGATGATGTCGCCAACATGGTGGTGGATAAGTATGATGGCTCACTGAAGGCGGAGCACGGTACCGGCCGTAATATGGCGCCCTATGTTGAAAAAGAATGGGGCAGTGAAGCTTATGCCCTGATGTGGGAAATCAAAGAGCTTTTCGACCCCAAAAATATTCTTAACCCCGGTGTACTGCTAAACCGTAACGCCCATGTTCATCTGGAAAACCTTAAGCCACTGCCAGCCGCTGACCCACTTGTGGATAAATGTATTGAGTGTGGCTTCTGTGAGCCGACCTGCCCTTCGCGGGATCTGACTCTGACACCGCGCCAGCGGATTGTTATCTGGCGAGAGATTGCCCGCTTGGAAGCCAGCGGAGAAGACCCGCAGCGACTTGCCGACTTACGCAAAGAGTACCTTTATCAGGGGATTGATACCTGTGCGGCCTGCGGGTTATGTTCCACCACCTGTCCGGTTGAGATCAATACGGGAGATCTGACACGCTCTGTACGCAGCCGGAACAATGAGAACCATACGAAACTGGCTCAGTGGCTGGCAGAACATTACGGTGGGGTAATGAAAGTGAGTAAGGCTGCTTTTATAGGCGCCGATCTGACTCATGCCTTAATCGGTACTAAGGCGATGAGCGCTATCTGCGACACCACCCGTAAAGTAAGCGGTGGGCGGGTACAGAAGTGGACGCCATCCATGCCGAAAGCAGCCCCGAAGATCAATACCCAGCGCCCGGTTACTAATCCTGATGCGCCTAGGGTGGTCTATTTACCCAGTTGCGCCAGTCGTGCAATGGGGCCCGCGCGGGGTGATGAAGATCAGACCTCTCTGGCAGATAAAACGGAACAGTTGCTACGTAAAGCCGGTTTCGAGGTTATCTATCCTGAAAGCCTGGATCAGCTATGTTGTGGCATGCCCTTTCAGTCTAAAGGGATGTTTGATGCAGCAGCGTTTAAAGCATCAGAAACTGAACAAATGTTGCTCAAAGCTACACGAAATGGTGAGTATCCGGTGCTTTCAGATACCAGCCCGTGTAGTATTAGACTAAAGGATAACGTAGATCAACAGATCAAACTGTTGGATACAGTAGAATTTATCCATGAACACTTGCTTGATCGGCTGATCATTACGCCAGCAAAAGAGACGGTGGCATTACACATTACCTGCAGTACAACCCGAATGGGGGCTGCCGATAAGCTAAAGCAGATTGTTGAAGCTTGCGTTACCGATGTAGTGATACCTGAAGATATAACCTGCTGTGGTTTTGCCGGCGATAAAGGGTTTTCGACCCCAGAGTTAAATGAATCCGCTCTGCGGACGCTAAAGCCAGCGGTTGAAGGATGTAAAACAGGCTATTCAACCAGTCGAACCTGTGAAATTGGGTTATCACACCACAGCGGTATAGATTACAAATCGATAATTTATCTTCTGGACCGGGTTAGTCAGCCTAAACTGAGTAACCGGGATACAACACCAGAGAACAAACTGATACAAGCACACACGCCTGATCAGTAAACTGAGGAAATTGAGCATGGCACTCCCTGAAATCAAGACAATTCTGTACACAACCTCTTTGGGCAAACATACCCGCCCTGTTTTCAGACAGGCGGTTAACCTTGCTCAGACACTTAATGCACGTATCGTCGTGTTGCATATTATTGAGCCTATCGGCGAACTGGGTCACGCACTGATCCAAAACTACCTGCCAGAAGACGTTGTCAATAAGATGCATGATGAGGGCATCGACACTGTTATGGAGCAGATGAAAACCCGAATCGATAAGTTCTGTGTAGAAGAGCTCGGCTCACTGGATAAAAAGTTAGATCTGAACCTTGAACAGGTAATCGTTGAAGGTAACTACACGGATTCAATCCTGAAAGCTGCTGCACAATACAGTGCTGACATGATTGTAATGGGTTCAGAAAACACCTTCGGCCATCACAGTCAGACGACCCGCCAGGTTATTAAAGGCGCTAAAGTGCCAGTACTGGCAGTTCCGACTGGGAAAAAATTCGCCTAACGCGTCGTAGCTGGCGTCAATCTGCAACGCAGAACTCGCTAGCCTCTGAACAAGCCTGTCTTATGACAGGCTTTTTTTTGTCAAAAAAATGAGGTTAACTATGGCCGCTACAAGCAATATTTTCATCTTAGTTTCAGTTTGTTAGCACATAATAGCCGGATAAAAATCGGTCCAAAAAGTCAGGACAAATAATGGAATTGCCACTCATCATTGCGGTTGCGGCCGTAGCAATATTCTCAGTCTTTATTACCCCAAAGGCCAAAAACAACGGCGCCTTCTTCAATGGGTTATCACCTAAAGGTAAACCGCCAGGCCTGCTGATGTTGACCTTCTCTCAGGTAACTACCTGGATTTTCGCTCGCTCTCTGCTTAATGCAGCTATTCTTGGTTTTTACTATGGTATCTGGGGAACTCTGGCTTATGCAGCTTATTACCTGTCTTTTCTGACGGGCGCCAAGATTATTGATTCAGTCAGATTTAAACATGGTTTTGACAGTATTCAGGCTTTTTTAACCGACCGGTTTGGACAATGGGGCACGCAATGCTACAACTTTGTCGTCGGCATCCGCTTAGTTAGCGAGGTGTTTGCTAACATTCTGGTAATCGGCATACTCTTTGGCATTGCTGGCAGTAGCTCTTACACCATAGCTGTGGCTCTTTTCGCGATCGTAACCCTGATTTACTCAATGCTCGGTGGGCTTCACGCCTCTTTGCGAACCGATCTGTTCCAGATGGTGCTATTTTTAATTCTGCTGGCCGCGCTGACCATTGTAGTGGTAACAACTGGTCACCTTAATACCGCTACACTTATGTTTAAAAGTTTCTCAATTAGTGACCCCGGCCCAGTACTTATTGCGGTTGCTTTGCTACAAATCTGGAGTTACCCAATGCACGACCCGGTGATGATGGACCGGGGCTTTCTGGCAGATAGAGAAACCACTCTGAAAAGCTTTTACCATGCTGCCTGGATCAGCTTCGCCTGCATCATGCTCTTCGGCAGTTTTGGTATCGTTGCAGGGGCCAATACCGGCAGTGGCGAAACCATGAACCAGGTACTGTTACGTATCCTCGGTGAGAACCCGATGCTGCTATTCAATATCACACTGGTAATATCCGCTATGTCGACGCTGGATAGCACCCTGTCGAGTGCCTCTAAGCTGGTCGCGGTGGACATGAAATGGATTGAACCCTCCCGGGCAAACGGCAGAATCACAATGGCTGTGTTTGTTATGCTTGGTCTGCTGCTGGTCTTCTGGGGCAATAAAGACCTGTTCAGTGCTGTCGCTGTCAGCGGCACAGCGTCAATGTATCTGGCTCCGGTAATCTTCTTCTCGCTGTGGGGTGGCCGAACCGATATCCCACTGTGGAGTTATTTGGCTAGCTTTGCGATTGCGATTGCGGGCGCCGCACTCTACTTTACTGAATCTGCAGGGCATTCACAGCTGCTCGGAGAAAGTCATAAATATACTAAGCTGCTGTTTATCTCTCTGACCGTTCTTATCGGCGGATGTTTACTGTTCTGGGCAGGCATCGTCAGCCAAAAGCAGCAACCACGACTTAGCAGTACCGCTGGATGAACCATATCAGCACAAACTTTAGACCGGACGAGACCCAGCCATTACTGATTTTCGGCGGTCCCTACAGTAACCTGCAAGCTACTCAACAGATTCAAGTCGTTGCGACTGAGCTTAATATCTCCACAAACAATATCCTCTGTACCGGGGATTTGGTAGCTTATTGTGCGCAACCTGATGAAACCGTTGATCTCATTAAGAACTGGAATATCGCCGTCATCGCGGGCAATTGTGAAGAGTCAGTAGCGAACGGGTTCGAAGACTGCGGCTGCGGCTTTGTCGAAGGCAGTAGCTGCGACGTCCTTTCAGCCCAGTGGTATAACTACACCCTGCCAAGAGTTAGCCAGCAAAACAAAAGCTGGATGCAACAACTGCCTGAGCAGATCCGTTTCAACTATGGAGGCCGCTACTTTACTGTTATTCATGGGGGAATGGAGTCGAATAATCAATTCATTTTCGCCTCTGACTCACAGACTAAAAAACAACAGCAGATTACGCTATCCGAGAGCGATATTGTTCTCGCCGGCCACTGTGGTTTACCGTTTGGTCAGATTACTGAACAGGGATATTGGCTAAATGCCGGCGTTATCGGCATGCCTGCCAACGATGCCTCTGCTTTAACCTGGTATATGTTAATTTCTCCGACCGATGATCATCTGGTTTGCAGCTGGCATAGATTAAGCTATGACCACGATGAAACAGCAACTCAGATGCAGAAAGCCGGGCTCAACAATGGTTATATGAAAGCGCTCT
>JAIBCZ010000062.1 GCA_024679645.1 Amphritea sp. | reverse complement strand
GGCGGCACTAGTGGCATTTCCTTTGGAAATGCGGCGAGCGTATGCGCGTAGTCTGGTGCAAAATTTGCCGTTGGGAGTCGCTATGCTACTGGTGACGCTTGAGTTTGATGATCAACAAGGGCCTCCGTTTTCAGTATCCGACGCAGAAGTGCGTGAACTCTATGGCGAGAGGTTTGTGATAGAGCGGCTTGTCACAGAGCGGGGCGTAGGTCGTGGTGGGCGTATGGAAGCTGAATCGGTTTATGTTTTGAAGGATAAATAAGCGCCGTTGTTCGTGGCTCGATAAAGCCTTCTATACTAGGTATGGAAGGCTTTTTGAGTTAAGTGCTTTGTAAGAAAACTGTTGTGTTGGCTGGGCTATCGAGCGCCTATTGAAATCGGCTCATAACAACTGTCCTCTTTTTCGGGGTCAGTCCACAGCCCACAACGAGCAGCTTAGCTGCTGCGCTTAACGGCCAGGTCGGCTAGCTGAATCATAGTGTCTTTAAAAGAGCTGTCCGGCAGGGCGTCCAGTGCTTTAATCGCTTTGTCGGCTTCAGCGCAAGCTGTCTCGCGGGAATAGTCGATGGAGCCGGTGGCATGAACGATATCCATGACAGGCTGCAGGTCATCCAGGCCGCCTTTGCGGATTGCCTGGCGAATAAGCTGACGCTGTTCCTCGGTTCCTTCGCGCATGGCATGGATCAGTGGTAATGTTGCTTTGCCTTCAGCAAGATCATCGCCAACGTTCTTGCCCATCTCTTCAGCGCTGCTGAGGTAATCCATTACATCATCAATAATCTGGAACGCGATACCAATATGGCGCCCATAAAGGCGGAGCGCTTCCTGTTGGGCTTTATCTGTGCCTGCCAATAATGCGCCTGATTCAGTCGCAGCTTCAAATAGCATGGCGGTTTTGCCCAGAATTACCTGCATATATGAATCTTCTGAGGTGTCCGGATTGCGGGCGTTCAGTAGTTGTAAAACTTCACCTTCAGCGATGATGTTGGTGGCATTGGAAATGACCTCCATGATCTCCATGTTGCGGATCTCTACCATTACCTGGAAAGATCTGGAGTATAAGAAGTCACCAACCAATACGCTGGGGGCGTTACCCCACTTTGCATTAGCGGTATCATTACCGCGACGCAGTTCTGAGTTATCAACGACATCATCATGGAGCAATGTTGCTGTGTGAATGAACTCAATCACTGCGGCAAGAGGGATGTGATTGTCGCCCTTGTAGCCCGCTGCATTGGCAGCCAATAGAACCAGCAAAGGTCTGATGCGTTTGCCGCCACTTTCTACAATGTAGTGTCCGATCTTTTCGACTAACGGAACGCCAGAGTGTAAGTGATTGATAATATAGTCGTTTACCGCCTCAAACTGCGGTTCAATAACGGGATTTAACTGATGTGGCAGCATAGGAACGGGTATTGAGCTCTTAATATGTATGGGCGCATGCTAGGGGGTGCGTATCCGGGTGTCAAGAAAGTCAGGCTAATATCTATATTGTGCTTGAGTCCAAAGAGGTGTTTCTATATAATCTCGCGCCCTAACCTATCCAAATTCGCTCCCTACCATATGGTTTAACCATTTAAAGTAGGCGTCTTATTTAGTAGCAGGGTAGGTTTTAAACTGGAGATTAATAATGTACGCAGTAATTGTGAGCGGCGGTAAGCAGTACCGGGTTCAGGAAGGTCATACTCTTAAGCTGGAAAAGTTGGCTGTAGAAGCAGGTTCAAACGTTGAGTTTGATCGTGTTCTTTTGGTTGCTAACGGTGACGATGTTAAAATCGGTGCGCCAGTTGTTGACGGTGCTAAGGTTACAGCTGAGGTTGTTAGCCACGGTCGCGCAAAGAAAGTTCATATCATGAAGTTTAAGCGTCGTAAGCATCACATGAAGCAGATGGGTCACCGTCAGCACTTCACAGAAGTAAAAATCACAGGCATCAGCGCCTAAGACTGTTTGGTAGGAGATGACAAATGGCTCATAAGAAAGCAGCAGGTAGTACGCGTAACGGTCGCGATTCCGAGTCGAAACGCTTAGGTGTTAAGCGCTTCGGTGGTCAGGCAGTTATTGCAGGTAACATCCTGGTTCGTCAGCGCGGAACTAAGTTCCACGCAGGTGAAAATGTAGGTATCGGCAAAGATCACACTCTGTTTGCTAAGGCAGACGGTGTTGTTAAATTTGTTGTTAAAGGCCCGCAAAAGCGTAAATACATCACTGTAGAAACCGCTTAATTCGGCTTTATGCTTAAAAAAGCTCCGCGGTTGCGGGGCTTTTTTTGTTTCTGGTAGCTGATTAAGCTTGTTGTTGAAAGTCTATCCTGTACAGAGGGGTGTGCTTTCAACAGCCGGTTTGAATGGCATTATGTTTAGCACCTGGAACCAGTGTGTCTGGAGGTGAAAAGTGAAATTTGTAGATGAAGCGACGATAACTATCGAAGCTGGCAAAGGGGGTAATGGTACCCTGAGTTTCCGTCGCGAGAAGTATGTGGCCCGCGGCGGTCCGGATGGTGGTGACGGTGGTGACGGTGGTTCGGTGTTTGTTGAGGCAGATGAGTCTCTCAATACGCTGATCGATTTTCGCTTTCAGCCGCGTCACAAGGCGGAAAACGGTAAAGGCGGTCAGAGCCGTAACTGTACTGGCGCGAAAGGCGAAGATCTGGTTATGAAAGTGCCAGTCGGTACGACGGTTTTTGATGTTGATACTGATGAGGTGTTAGCAGATTTGACCGAGATCGGTCAGGTTGAAAAGATTGCTCAGGGCGGTTTCCATGGTTTGGGTAATACGCGCTTTAAAAGCAGTGTAAACCGAGCGCCTCGACAGACGACTAATGGTAGTCTGGGCGAAACCCGTAACGTCAAGCTGGAGCTGAAGGTTCTGGCGGATGTGGGTTTGCTGGGGCTGCCGAATGCGGGTAAATCTACCTTTATTCGTTCAGTGTCAGCTGCGACCCCAAAAGTGGCTAATTATCCGTTTACCACGCTGGTGCCGAACTTAGGTGTGGTGAGTACTGAAAAGCACCGTAGCTTTGTTATTGCGGATATTCCCGGCATTATTGAGGGTGCCGCTGAAGGTGCGGGTTTGGGTATTCAGTTCCTTAAGCATTTGGCGCGTAACCGTATTTTGCTGCATCTTGTGGATATGGCACCGTGGGATGGTATAGAGCCTGCAGAGTCTGCTCAGGTGATTGTGCGTGAGCTGGAGAAGTTTAGTCCTACCCTGGCGGCTCAGCCGCGCTGGTTGGTATTGAATAAGCTGGATATGGTGCCTGAGGATGAGCAGGAGGAGCGTTGTCAGTCGGTCATCGATGCGCTTGGCTGGGAGGGTCCTGTTTATCGGATCTCGGCGATTAATAAGATGGGTACTAAGCCGTTAGTGCAGGATATTCAAAAGCTTCTTGATCAGTTGGCTGAGCAATTGGCTGAAGATCCTGAGCGGATTGAGCAGGAAGCTGCTACGCGTCGTTTGATCGATCGTGAAGGGCGGGTGCGTATCGAGCAGATGCGTGAAGAAGTTCGTGCTAAGCGTCGTGGAGACGATGATTTTGATGACTTCGACGATGATGACTATGATGTTGAAGTGGAGTATGTGAAGACTTAGAGATTGTTCACGCTATCGGAACAGTCTATGGCGAGATCTGTGTCTCGTTTCTCTGTTATAGGTTAATTTTTTTCAGTAAGGGTCGCTCAGGTAGTGTGAGCTGGCTTTTTGAGAGAGTGATTTCCAGTGAGTCAGGCGCGAAATAAACTTAAGACTTCCCGTCGCTGGGTCGTAAAGATAGGTAGTGCGTTACTTACAAATGACGGCGAGGGGTTGGATCTTGCGGCTATTGGTCGTTGGGTCGATCAGCTGGCTCAGCTGCGCCGGGATGGTGTAGAGGTCGTGCTGGTTTCCTCGGGCTCTATTGCTGAGGGGATTGTGCGGTTAGGTTGGTCGAAGCGCCCTCATGAGGTTTATAAGTTGCAGGCTGCCGCTGCAGTCGGGCAGATGGGATTGGTGCAGGCTTATGAAACCAATTTCAAACGTCATGATACCCATACCGCTCAAATTCTGTTGACCCACGAAGACCACTCGGATCGTAAGCGCTACCTGAATGCTCAGGCAACGTTAAAAACGCTGCTGTCTGTGGGGGTTGTGCCGGTTGTTAATGAAAATGACACGGTAGTGACTAAGGAGATCCGGTTCGGTGATAACGATACGCTGGGAGCGTTGGTGGCGAATCTGGTAGAGGCGGATGCGCTGATTTTGCTGACGGATCAAAATGGTTTATATACGGCAGATCCTCGTTCTAATCCTGATGCGACCCTGATACCAGAAGCGATGGCTGGCGATAGTGCTCTGGATGCGATGGCTGGTGGTGGTGGTGTCCTGGGGCAAGGGGGGATGGCGACTAAGGTGCGTGCTGCAAAATTGGCGGCGCGTTCAGGTGCTGTCACCTTGATTGCCAGTGGGCGGGAAGATAATGTGTTGCTGAAGCTGCGCGACGGGGCTGGACTGGGGACTATGTTGGTGCCGGAGAAGTCGCCGATGGCGGCAAGAAAGCAGTGGATCGCCGGGCACTTGCAGGCGCGGGGTACGCTGACTCTGGATGCGGGTGCCGTGACGGCGCTGGTTGAGCGGGGTAAGAGCCTGCTGCCGACCGGAGTGCGGGCGGTGACCGGCTCGTTCTCTCGTGGTGAAATGGTGGTTCTCTCTGATGATCATGGAAAAGTGATTGGGCGGGGGTTGGTGAATTACGGTATTGATGATGCGCAAAAAATCATCGGTCAGCCGAGTTCGCGTATCGAGGCTTTGCTGGGGTTTGTTGGTGAGGAAGAGTTGGTTCACCGGGATAATCTGGTGCTGGCGTAACAGTATTTGTGGTCTTCTGGTTTTCAGGAGGTACAAAAAAACCGGCATAAGCCGGTTTTTTTATTGCAGGTTGCGTCTCAGGGAGATTATGCAGCCAGCTTTTTGATCTCAGCGTTCAGGCGGCTTTTCTTGCGAGCAACCTGATTCTTGTTGTAAATGCCTTTAGTGACTGCGCCGTCCATTACAGGCTGCGCTGCAACGAAAGCTGCAGTTGCTGCTGCGTGGTCGCCAGACTCAATAGCAGTCGCTACTTTCTTAACGTAGGTGCGAACCATGGAACGCAGACTCGCGTTATTTTGACGGCGCTTCTCGGCTTGGCGAGCGCGTTTACGGGATCCTGCGGAATTTGCCACAATCCGACTCCTCTAAACAATTAAAAGTTGATCGACGAAATTAGTCGATATTGAGATGCTCAGGAAGTTTGTTATAAAACGTCTGATCATCGAAAATTAAGACGCGAGATTATTCATGTTTGTGGCTTGGGTGTCAATAGATAATTGTGAATAAATCTATATAAAGTGCCCGGAATTATGGGTGTTTAGCCGAGTTGGAGAAGCATTTTAACGGCGTAATGGGTATCATCGTCTGCAAATCATCGCGGTGATAGGAAAGCAGGGCATTGGACAAAAAAGAATCACAGCCGGACGGCTCTCAGGAAGAGGGTGGTAAGGTGGCGGAACAGAATATCCCCAAAGGGCGTAGTTTATTACGTTCCAGTGCGCTGGTCGGCATGATGACGATGCTTTCCAGGGTTCTGGGGCTGGCGCGTGATGTGGTTGTAGCCAACTACTTTGGTGCCGGTAGCAGCGCTGATGCTTTCTTTGTCGCCTTTAAAATACCTAACTTTCTGCGTCGTTTGTTTGCTGAGGGGGCTTTTTCTCAGGCGTTCGTACCAGTGCTGTCCGAGTATCGCAGCTTGAAAGATCTGTCGGCTGTTAAAGCATTGGTTGATAGGGTCGCCGGTAGCCTCGGATTGGTGTTGGTCTTTATTACAGCGCTGGGGGTACTGGGAGCGCCGGTGTTGGCGGCAATTTTTGCGCCCGGCTTCTATATGAATGATCCGCTGAGATATGGGCTGGCGGTAGAGATGCTGCGTTTCACCTTTCCCTATCTGCTGCTCATCTCCCTGACCGCTTTTGCTGGTAGTATCCTGAATAGTTATGAGCGTTTTGCAGTGCCTGCGTTTACCCCGGTGTTGCTAAACTTATCTCTGATCGGTGCCGCTATCTGGTTGCAACCGATGTTTGATCAGCCTGTGATGGCGCTGGCGCTCGGGGTGCTCATCGCCGGGTCGGTGCAGTTGTTGTTTCAGATTCCGTTTCTCTGGCGACTCCAACTGCTCCCATCACCCAGGCTGGGCTTTGACCACGAAGGTGTTAAGCGCATCATGACGTTGATGGTGCCTGCATTATTTGGCGTTTCAGTTAGTCAGATCAACCTGCTACTGGATACGTTGCTGGCATCTTTCCTTCAGACGGGAAGCGTCTCCTGGCTTTACTATTCAGACCGGTTAGCTGAACTGCCGCTGGGGGTCTTTGGTATCGCGATTGCCACCGTTATTCTGCCAAGCCTGTCCCGTAAGCATGCTGAGAAAAGCACCGATCATTTTTCCCGCACGCTGAACTGGGCGATGCGGATGGTATTGCTGATCGGTATGCCTGCCGCGATGGCGCTGCTGGTGTTGGCTGAGCCTCTGATCGCTACGTTGTTTCATTACGGGGAGATGGCTGATCGTGATGTGATGATGGCGGCGATGAGTTTGCGGGCGTATGCCTGTGGATTAATGGCCTTCATGTTGATTAAGGTGTTGGCGCCCGGGTATTTTTCTCGCCAGGACACTAAAACGCCCGTCAGGATCGGTATTTATGCGATGGTCGTGAATATGGCGTTGAATCTGTTGCTGATTGGTCCGCTTGATCATGTGGGTCTGGCGCTGGCGACGACCCTGTCAGCCTTTTTAAATGCTGGGTTATTACTGCATGGATTGATAAAAGAGGGTGTCTTTAGTTGGCAGTCAGGTTGGTTGAAGTGGCTGTTGCGACTGGCAGCTGCCAATGCTGCAATGATCGTTTTTCTGCTGCTACTTGCAGACAATCCGGAGCAGTGGCTGGCCTTTGATCTCTGGCAGCGGATCTCGCAGATGGTGATGCTGGTAGCCGGGGGAGGGGTGGTCTATCTGCTGGTATTACTGTTGTTGGGGATGCGGCTTCGGGATCTGCGCCATTAATCGGTCGATATCCCCGCTGATTAATAGCGAATATCGGTCTAACTGGGGTATAATTTCGCGCTTATTTTTATTTGCTGATGAGATTGGGGTGACATGGAGCTAATTCGGGGTTTGCATAATCTGCGCGACAAGCATAAAGGCTGTGTTGCAACGATCGGCAACTTTGATGGCGTGCACCTGGGTCATCAACAGGTGCTGGCACAGGTTCTTCGGAAAGGAGAGGAACTGGGTTTACCGGCGGTCGTGATTATTTTTGAGCCGCAACCCCGAGAGTTTTTTGCGGGTAACCAGGCTCCGCCCCGGCTTACGCGTTTTGATGAGAAGGTACGTCAGCTTAAAGCCCAGGGTGTTGACAGGGTATTATGTCTTACCTTTAACGAGCGGCTGCGCACTATGAGTGCTGATCAGTTTGTCGACGAGCTGTTGTTAAAAGGTTTGGCTGTGCAGCACTTTGTGGTGGGCGATGATTTCCGTTTCGGCTGTGACCGTAGTGGTGATTACAATATGCTGCGTCAGAGTGGTGCACGTTATGGTTTCAGTGTGGTGAATACTGAAACATTTGATGTTGCGGGTGAGCGAGTCAGTAGCACCCGGATCAGAGCCGCTTTACAGCACAACGACCTGGCGCAGGCAGAAACGCTGTTGGGCCGGCCTTACTCGGTTACTGGCAGGGTCATGCATGGCCAGAAGCTGGGGCGAACGATTGGAGTACCCACCGCTAATGTGCGGATGCACCGCTTTCACTGTCCGCTCGAGGGTGTCTATGCGGTCACGGTTACCGGTAAAGGACTGGTGGCGGAAGGCGTGGCTAATGTGGGGATGCGGCCGACTGTTAATGGTAAGCATCCAGTGTTGGAAGCGCATTTGTTTGACCTTGACTGCGACCTGTATGGCCAACTACTGAGCGTTGAATTTAAAGCCTTTATTCGTCCGGAACAAAAGTTTGATGGGCTGGACAGTTTGAAGCAGCAGATTGATAACGATATTAAACAGGTCAGAAACTACTTTCTGACAGGTGCCTTATAAGGCCAAATTAGACGATCCAGAAGCGATACGACAATGACCGATTATAAACCGACCCTGAACTTACCTAATACGAAGTTCCCGATGCGCGGCAATCTGGCTCAGAAAGAGCCTCAGATGCTGAAACAGTGGCAGAAGATGGATCTGTACCAGAAAATTCGTGAAGTCAGCGCGGGTCGCCCAAAGTTCATTCTGCACGATGGCCCTCCCTACGCGAATGGTGATATCCATATCGGTCACGCGGTTAACAAAATTCTCAAAGATATTATCGTTAAGTCTCGCACGCTGGCTGGCTACGATGCGCCTTACGTCCCGGGTTGGGACTGTCACGGCCTGCCGATTGAGCACAATGTTGAGAAGAAAGCCGGTAAAGCGGGCGTTAAACTATCTTACGGTGATTTTCGTAAGAAATGCCGTGAATATGCCGCTCGCCAGGTAGCGGGTCAGAAGAAAGACTTTATCCGTCTGGGCGTGTTGGGTGACTGGGAAAACCCTTATCTGACGATGAACTTCGATACTGAAGCCAATATTATTCGGGCATTAGGGCGTATCGCTGAAAACGGGCATCTGGTTAAAGGTTATAAGCCGGTTTACTGGAGTGTGGTCGGTGGTTCTGCGCTTGCAGAAGCCGAAGTTGAGTATCAGGATAAATTTTCTTTAGCGATTGATGTGCGCTTCGCTCCGGTGGATCAGTCTGCTTTCCTGAGCTGTTTTGAGGAACTCTCCGGTGAGGGTGAAGCCTCAGTCGTCATCTGGACCACAACCCCCTGGACGTTACCTGCGAATCAGGCGGTTTCTTTGAATGCAGAGCTGGACTACGTATTGGTCCAGGCCGGGGATGAGCGTTTATTGCTGGTCGAAGCATTGGTGGAAGATGCGATGCAGCGTTACGGCATCGAAGAGTACAGTATTGTTGGCCGTTGTACGGGTGCAGCGCTGGAAAATCAGCAGTTACATCATCCGTTTTATGATAAGCAGGTGCCAATAATACTGGGTGACCATGTGACTACCGAGGCAGGTACCGGCGCGGTGCATACTGCGCCTGATCATGGCGTGGAAGACTTTAATGTTGGTCGTGCATACGGGATTGGCACGTTGAATCTGGTAGGTCCTAATGGCGTTTTCACGGCCAATGCCGGTGAGTTTGAAGGGCAGCATGTTTATAAGGTTGAAGATGCCATAGTTGCCGCTTTAGAAGCGAATAATCGTCTGATTCTAAAGAATAAATTCAGTCATAGTTATCCGCACTGCTGGCGAACTAAAACGCCACTGATCTACCGTGCGACTCCGCAATGGTTTATCAGCATGGAAGAGAAGGGTCTGAAGAAAGACGCGCTGGACGCGATCAAGCAGGTTGAGTGGTTCCCTGGCTGGGGCCAGAACCGTATCGAGTCTATGGTTGAACAGAGCCCTGACTGGTGTGTCTCCCGTCAGCGTACCTGGGGTGTGCCTATCGCGTTGTTTGTGAATAAAACAACCGCTGAACTCCACCCGGATACAGCAAATCTGATTGAGCAGGTGGCGTTGAAAGTTGAGCAATCAGGCATTGACGCCTGGTTTGACCTGGATGCTGCTGAGCTGTTGGGCGATGAAGCTGATCAGTACGAAAAAGTACTGGACACACTGGATGTATGGTTTGATTCCGGTGTAACGCATCACTCCGTTCTCAAGCCGACTGAAGGGCTGGAATTTCCTGCCGATCTTTACCTGGAAGGTTCTGATCAGCATCGGGGTTGGTTCCAGTCATCGCTGAAAACCAGTATTGCTATCAATGGCTGTGCACCTTACAAGCAGGTTTTGACTCACGGTTTTACCGTGGATGGCGATGGTCGCAAGATGTCAAAATCTGTGGGTAATGTTGTATCACCGCAGGAAGTGATGAATAAATACGGCGCGGATATTCTGCGCTTGTGGGTGGCTTCGACTGACTTCAGTTCTGAGATGACGGTTTCAGATGAGATCCTGAAACGTACTGCTGACGCTTATCGCCGTATTCGGAATACTGCGCGCTTCCTGCTGTCTAATCTGGAAGGCTTCAATCCGGTGACAGATATGGTTGCGCCAGAGGATATGGTTGCACTGGACCGTTGGGCGGTAGATCGTGCGGCTTGCCTTCAGGATGAGTTGGAAGGTCATTACGATCAGTACCAGATGTTGCAGGTCTATCAGAAAATATCGCATTTCTGCTCGTTGGATCTGGGTGGCTTCTATCTGGATATCATTAAGGATCGACAGTATACCGCTAAGTCCGATTCAGTGGCGCGCCGTTCCTGTCAGACCGCTCTGTATCATATTGTTGAAGCGATGGTGCGCTGGGTGGCTCCGATTCTTAGCTTTACTGCCGATGAAATCTGGAATGAGCTTCCGGGTGATCGGGCTGAGTCAGTTCAGCTGGCGACCGGGTAT
>JAIBCZ010000033.1 GCA_024679645.1 Amphritea sp. | reverse complement strand
TTACAGAAAGTACAGCAGGTATTGTTAGCTGAAGAGGGGGAAGCCTTTGTCGCCGACCTCTTCTTTACCAGTTTCGTGTTACAGTGAATCAGAGATAAAAAAACCCGCGAAGCGGGTTTTTTTTACCATATATGTTTTGCTCATGGTTTATTGGGCGAGATAGTCCGCAAGGTAGTTATCAAAATTCTGCGTATCGCTTATCTCGATCTGCGCCTGTTCTTCCATGGAGCTAACCGTTAACTGGTCAAGATAGTCCTGTTGCTCAGTGCTGATGCCCGTGCTGATGATGCTCTCACGGTGCTTTCGGCTTTGTTGCAGAATAAAGGCCTCATAATCGAGTCCGGATGCCTGCATCGCTGCCAGAATCTGTGCGGAGGGCGTCAATTCCGGGTTATTCAGCTTTGCTTGTTGTGCCGCAACAGCATCTGAGTAGCGGGTGTCACCGGCGATGTTATCTAAAACAGCAGCGGTCTGTCGAATGTCATTCAGCAGCTGGTTGCCCCATTCAGGTACCGTCAGTTGTTGATCATTTTTGGTGAGTTTCAGGCCCGGCTCGCGTCCGCGGTTAACAATCAGGCTATTGTTCTGATCAATCAGCTCACATTCCCTGTTTGATACTTCGCTTGGGTCAGATAACAGACAGGTTACCAGAAAGGCATCAAGGAAATCGGACTGAAGCTGATCAATACCCAGTGGCAGCAGCGGGTTGATATCTGTATTGCGCACTTCGATATATTCCACACCGCGCTCATGCAGCGCATGTATCGGTTTTTCTCCGGATAGCGCTACACGCTTAGGGCGTATATCGCTGTAGTATTCATTTTCGATTTGCAGTACGCAGTTATTTAGTTGTTTATAACCTTCTGCGGTCTTAACGCCCAGTTTGTCATAGGCTGGGTAAGGGGTATTAATTGCCTGGGTCAGCGTATGGATGTAGGTGTCGAGGTGATTGAAACAGATATTCAGCTCAGCCTGAGCCTTATTTGAATACCCCAGATCACTCATGCGCAACGATGTTGCATAAGGCCGGTAGAGTGTTTTTTCGTCTAATGTCTCCAGATCGTGATCCTGGCCGCACATGAAACTGGAGGAGAGCGCCGGTGATGCACCAAACAGATAGAGCAGTAACCAGGACGAGCGGCGGAAGTTTCGAATCAACTTAAAATAACCGGACGAGCGGAATTGCTGCAGGCTTTCCTGGCTACCTTGAAGTTCCCGTAGCACTGGCCAGAGGGTTTCCGGTAAAGAAAAATTATAGTGAATACCTGCAATTGCCTGCATCATTTTTCCGTAACGATGCTCAAGTCCCACGCGATAAATATACTTCAGTTGGCCGACATTAGAGTGGCCGAAATGAGCGATCTGAATCGCATTTTCTCCCGCAATGTGGCAAGGCATGCTGGCACTCCAGAGCTCCTCTTCTCCCAGTTGCTGATAGGTATAGCTATGCAGCTGTTGTAGAAAACTGAGGGCGTCCGCAGACTCTTTGAAAGCGGGCGTGATAAATTCTAGCAGGGCTTCAGAGTAGTCGGTGGTGATATGGCTATGAGTCAGCGCCGATCCCAGTGCAGCAGGATGGTCAGTTTGGCTGATAGCCCCCTGAGTATCAACTCGCAGACCCTCTTTCTCGATGCCATGAAGGATACCGTCGAGCGCCAGAACCTGGCCGTTCTCAGTAAGTAATTTCAGATTCTGTGTTAGTGCCTCGGACACGTCAGGATACCTTTACCAGGGAAAAAGAGCGCCATTATAGCGTAGCCTTTGCTCAACGTGATACCTACAGATATGAGGAATCAGGGTTTTCGAGAGAAAAGGAGAGGCAGCCGGATAAGAGGCTTATTCGACTGCGGTCTGCAGAGTGATCAGGGCACTTGTAGTACCTGCATTGAATTGGTGCCATTACCACTGCCGATTATTGCGCCTCGGGTAAGGAGAACCAGATCACCGCTGCAGAGTAACTCTTTTGCTTTCAGGCTCTCAAGTACCTGAGTGTTGAGTGCTTTAACATCCAGACCAGTCCCATCAAATAACATAGGCTCAACCCCGCGGTAGAGCGCCATCCGCCGCATTGCACGCTCATTTCTGGTGAGGGCAAATATTGGCAGTCCGGAGCGAATACGTGACATCCAGCGTGGGGTTGAACCGGATTCAGTAAGGCAGATAATCGCTTTTACACCCACAAGATGATTTGCGGTATACATGGCTGAACGGGCGATCGTTTCGTCAATATGCTCGCAACGCTGGGTGATACCTGTCGGTGCGGGCCGTGATAATTGATGCTTTTCAGCGCCCTGGCAGATTTTTGTCATCGCCTGAACAACTTCAACGGGATAGTCCCCCGCAGCAGTCTCTGCTGATAGCATGACCGCATCGGTACCATCAAGAATTGCGTTGGCAACATCGAATACTTCTGCACGGGTCGGCATGGGGTTTTGAATCATGGTTTCCATCATCTGAGTGGCGGTGATGATGGTGCGATTTAGTTCCCGGGCGCGCTTGATCATATGTTTCTGTACGCCGATCAGCTCGGCATCACCGATCTCAACGCCAAGGTCACCACGGGCCACCATAACGCCATCACAGGCAAGAATGATATCGTCCAGGGCCTCGTTAGAGCTGACGGTCTCTGCCCGTTCTACCTTGGCAATAATCTCCGCACTACTGCCAGCCTGATCTAGCAGTTGCCGTGCCTCGATCAGGTCTACAGAGCTGCGGGGGAAGGAGACCGCTATATAATCCGCATCAATATCGGCGGCAACCAGAATATCCTGCTTGTCTTTATCGGTCAGAGCCGCTGCTGAAAGGCCACCACCTTGACGGTTAATACCCTTGTTGTTGGACAGAGGGCCGCCAATGATGACTTCGCAGTTGATACGGGTCGCCTGAATATCGAGGACTTTAAATTGCACGCGGCCATCGTCCAGTAACAGTATATCGCCGGGGCGGCTATCTCCCGGAAGTGCTTTATAATCGATGCCTACCTGGGTCTGGTCACCTGCGTAGGTATCCAGTGCGGAATCAAGTGCGAAATGGTCACCGACCGCCAGCGTTATTTTCATATCATATTTGAAGCGAGCGATGCGGATCTTTGGCCCCTGCAGATCGCCGAGAACCGCAACAGGAATTGCCAGTTGCTTTGATAGCTTTCGCACTTCAGCAGCGCGCTGACGGTGATCGTCGGCGCTACCATGGGAAAAGTTGAGTCGAACCACATTAACGCCAGAGCGGATCAGCTGGTCGAGTACGCCCGGTTTATCTGTTGATGGGCCAAGAGTAGCAACGATTTTTGTGCGTTTTTGCATGATTAGATTATCCGATGGACGGTGAAACAGTTTTACCTGTTAGACTTTATAGGTCGTTTCTATTACAACATATGGGTAGAGCAATCATATTAATAGCGTTTTGGGCTCTATTCATAAGCCTACACCAATATTTCTGTAAATATATTACAGGAATCGAGGTCTATTGCCGACTGTTAAATGTTTTTCGTACTTTAAAAGTAAGTAAATCTCATTTTTTGTAATTGTACTACGGATTGATAATTGATAAAAACACGCTTACGTCCACTACTGATATTGCTGCTGCTGGGGCTCTTTGCTCTGGTCATCTACCAGACTGTCTCAATGAGCCGTACCCGTGCGGTTGAAGACCTCCAGCAAAGCGCATCTGCAGATCTGAATCGTTATGTATTAAGTCTGCAGCAGGAGCTTGATCGTTATAAAGATCTGCCAAAATTGCTCTCTTCGCATTCAGAACTCGTAAATCTTCTGCTTTTGCCTGAAAGTGACGGAGTGTTTAGAGCAAACTTGTACCTTGAGCAAGTGAACGAGACTATTGGTGCATCGGATAGCTATCTGATGGATACCGAAGGTAATACCCTCGCGGCCAGTAATTGGTCGCAGGAGAGTACGTTCGTGGGGCGGAATTTTTCTTTTAGGCCCTATTTTAGGGATGCGCTTGAGGGCAGAGAGGGGCGTTATTTTGCACTGGGCACAACCTCTAAGAAACGCGGATACTTTTTCTCATATCCAGTGAAATATCGGGAGAATATTCTCGGCGTTATCGTGGTTAAGATCGACCTCAATGATATTGAAACTGACTGGAATGATCCGCAGACAGATATTCTGGTGACCGATGAGGATGGCGTTATCTTTATCAGCACCCGTTCGGAATGGAAGTTTCGAACATTGAAGCCGCTCCCTCAGCCCGATCTGCAAAGGATCGTTTCCAGTCTGCGCTACGGAGATCATCAATTGACGTCGCTGCCTATTTTGGAGCGCAAGCGCCTTCTCAACAGCGAAGTGGTTACCCTGATAGAAGGGGATAGAATTGATAATCAGGCCCTGGATGGGGTCGAGACCCGGCAATACCTGCAGCAGGTGCGGACGGTACCTGAGGCCGGCTTCAATGTTTCGATTCTGGCGGACCTTAAGTCGATAGAGCGTCGCGTTATTAATAATGCCTTGCTGGCCGGTTTTATTTACAGCGCCCTGGTCTTCCTTGTCCTGTTGCTGATGGCCAGACGAAGAATTGCCCATGAACGGACCCGGTTCAAGCGTCAGCAGACGTTATCGTTAGAGCGAAGTGAGGCGAGGGTGCGGGCGATAATAGACAATACTCACGCGGGACTAATTACACTGGATGCTCACGGTTTGATTGAGTCGTTTAACCCGACAGCTGAGAAACTGTTTGGTTACCATGCCGATTTAATCTCGGGGGAGTATTTTAGCAAGTTGGTCGGCCAGGAGGACAGGGCTGTCTGCTGGCAACACATCTCCCATCAGAACGAGGAGACTCAGCCCGCTGAATTGATGGTCGAGGCATCAGGTGTGCGGGCCAATGGTTCAGCATTTCCGATTGAATTGATCATTGGCAGGATGTCCGACAGTAGTGCCAGTCGGTTTGTCGTTACTATCCATGATGTGACCGAACGTAAAGAGAATGAAGAGCAATTACGTGAAGCCCGGGATCAGCTTGAATACCGGGTGTCGGAACGTACCCAGGATCTGACTCGGGCTAATGCGCGTCTTCTACAGGAAGTTGAAGAGCATAAGAATACTCAGAATGAACTGATTCAAACCGCGAAACTGGCTGTTATAGGGCAGATGTCTGCGGGGATTAATCATGAATTGAATCAACCTCTAACCGCGATTAGAAGCTATGCTGATAATGCTCTGTCTTTTCTGGAGATGGGCAAAACGGATCCCGTTAATACTAATCTCCGTGAGATTAGTGGTCTGACTCAGCGAATGGCTAAAATTATCGCGCCGCTAAAAGAGTTTTCCCGAAAAACTACCGGCCAGTCGGCATTAGTAAGTCTGAAAGCAGTGCGGGACGGCGCGATGTCGATTATGTATGGACGTCTGGATAAGGCCAATGCCAAAATTGAGTGGCCGACCAAGCTTGATCAGGTGTTTGTGCTCGGGGATACGTTGCGACTCGAGCAGGTTGTGGTTAATTTAATTAGTAATGCATTGCAGGCGATGGAGGAACATGAGCAGTCAGATAAATGGATAGAGATTGGCTTAGAGCGACAAGCATCGCGACTGCTTATCTCGTTTCGTGACCATGGGCCGGGTATTCCCGAGTCAGAGTTAGGGAAGGTATTCGAACCCTTTTATACCACTAAGAAAGCGGGTCAGGGGTTAGGTCTGGGTTTGTCCATTTCTCATCGTATCATCGAGTCTATGAATGGCCGGTTAAGTGTGGCAAATCATCCGCTGGGTGGTGCAATTTTTACGATCAGCTTGCCGACAGCTGATGCGCAGGCATCGGCTGTCGAGCTAGAATAATTTGAAATGACTAAGAGTAACGAGCAATCGATGAATGCTGAAATAACAGCTGAAGAGAAGCACCCTCATCAAATATTGTTAGTTGATGATGAGAAACATATCCGGATCGCCGTTGGGCAAACGCTGGAGCTTGCCGGGTATGAAGTCGTGGCTGTTGAGAGTTCAGAGAAGGCTCTGAGTCTTCTTGATCGCGACTGGCCCGGGGTTGTGGTCAGTGATATCAATATGCCGGGCATTGATGGGCTTGAATTGATGCAACGGATCGTCGACATTGATGTGGATCTGCCAGTCATTCTGATCACCGGGCATGGTGACATATCTATGGCTGTGGGGGCTATGCGAGATGGAGCCTACGACTTTATTGAGAAGCCGTTTTCCTCTGAATTGCTCAATGACGTTGTGCGTCGTGCAGCTGAGAAGCGCCGTCTTACCCTTGAAAACAGGCACCTGCGCAAAGCCCTTGAGGCGCAAGGGGGCCTGGGCCCCCGGATTATTGGTAACTCACAACGTATTCAGCAGCTTAGGGCGATGATTCAGCACATTGCTGACACGCCGGCGGATATTCTGATTCAGGCTGAAACCGGCTCAGGTAAAGATCTTGTGGCCCGCTATATTCATGAACACAGTAATCGCCGGGATAAGAATTTTGTCGCGATAAACTGTGGAGCAGTACCCGAACATCTGATTGAAAGTGAGCTGTTTGGGCATGAAAAGGGGGCATTTACCGATGCTAAAAGTCGCCGTATTGGTAAGTTTGAGCATGCAAATGGTGGTACCTTGTTCCTGGATGAGATCGAGAGTATGTCGCCGTCGTTACAGGTTAAGTTGTTGCGGGTGCTCGAGGAGAGAGCGATAGAGCGACTGGGTTCTAATGAGCTGATAGCGCTGGATCTTCGGGTTGTCGCAGCGACTAAAGTGAATTTGCGCGAGTTGAGTGAGCAGGGTGAATACCGGGAGGACCTGTATTATCGCCTCAATGTTGTGAGCCTTGAAATTCCACCGCTCAGAGAGCGACGAGAAGATATTCCTATGCTGTTTCAGCACTTTGCGCTGATTGCGTCGGCTCAGTATCAGAAAGAGGTGCCACAGTTGAGCGCTGAAAAGCTACGAGCGCTGGTTGCACACCATTGGCCGGGTAACGTGCGGGAGCTGCGTAATATCGCTGAGCGTTATGTGTTGTTGGGGCCGAGTTATCATTTTTCAGTAGGTGAGCTGAGTGATCAGTCTACGGGAAGGCGTATCACGTTACCGGAGCAGGTCGAGCAGTTTGAGAAACTGGTGCTGGAAGAGGAGCTGTCCCGCAACAGTGGCTCGTTGAAGTTGACGCAGGAAGCGTTGGGGCTCCCTCGTAAGACGCTTTATGACAAGATGAAAAAGTATGAGCTGGATAAGAAAGATTACAAATAAACTGGATGCTGGCTGAGTAATAGATATAAAAACGGCGACCTCAGGGTCGCCGTTTTTGTATGCAGAAGTCTGGATCAGAGCTTAAACTGCTTAGCTCTTTCGTCCAGCTCATCCGCCAGGTTATTTAGTTGTACTGCGATTGAAGATAAGCGTACCACCCGGTCTTTGGCATTTTCACTGCCCTGATTAATTTCATTAACCGCGCCTTCTATCTCCAGCGTCGCTGCACCGCTCTGTTTCACCGACTCAGAGATGCTGCGGTTGGTTTCAGTAATCGCTTCCATCTCTTTTTGAATATTAAAGAGTACCGCTGAGGTTTCCTGAACCTCTTTAACATTTGACTCGGTTTCTTTGCTTGCCTGCCCCATTACCTGAGCAGCGCCCTTAGCATTTTGTTGCAGCGAGCCAATAATACCGTTGATCTCTACGGTAGCGTTCTGAGTTCGTTGAGACAGCGTCCGAACTTCATCGGCCACCACGGCGAAACCGCGGCCCTGCTCACCTGCACGTGCTGCTTCAATAGCTGCGTTAAGTGCAAGTAGATTGGTTTGCTCGGCTATGTCCTGAATCACGCTTAATACCGCATCGATGTTATAGCTTTGCTGTTCGAGCTGAACGATAACCTCGGTGGCGTGTTGGATCTGCTGCTGCAGGGATTCAATCTTCTTCACGGTAGCGGATGTGATATCAACGCCGCTACGGGTTTCCTGTAACGCTTTATCGGAAGCTTTGATAGTCACGTCTGCAGTGGCGGAAACATTTTGTGTCGCGCCATCCATCGCAATCATCGCATTGGTGACCGCTTCGGCCCGGCTTATCTGCTTTGCCGTGCCGGTGTTGGCCATTTCAGAGATATCATTAATATGACTGCTACACTGGCCCAGCATTTCAATAGATTGTACTACGTGCTGGATGCTGTCGTGAAAGGTTCGAAGCATGCTGTTGAATGAAACAGACATCTGACCAATCTCGTCGTTGGAGTGGATATCCAGCTGTTGAGTCAGGTCTGCATTTTGCTCAATATCCCGAATGGTATCGTTCATTTTATTGATTGGCTTAATAACGATTCGATGAATCATCCAGCCGACCAATAATAGCGCGATAACAAACATAGCCAGTTCGACAAGGGCGATGTTTCTGATGTTAGTAAAGATATGCTTATCAATTTTTTCAAAGCTGTAGGTCACGCGGACAGCGCCCAGAATCGCGCCCTCTTCAACCGGGTGGCAAGTCAGGCAGTTGGTGCCTTTATAATCTGAACTGGCACGCATTGGCTGGATAATGGTCATCCGGTGACCTTTCTCATCATCCAGCTCGACAGCAATACTCTCACCTTTCATTGCCCTTCTATCCAAATCGTCCTGGATATGGGAGTCCGATGTGCCTTCTCCGTACATGCTGGTAACTGCCTCCCCACGGATGATGCGTGCTTCGGTCAGATCCGGGTTGGCCAGGATTTTTGACTGCAGTGCTTGTCGGTTGGACATTGTGCCACTGAGCATCATGATATTGATACTGTCGAAGTAAGCATCAGCAGTGCTTTGCGTATTTTGTAGCGCAATTTCAGATGAAAGGCCGGTTTCGCTTTTATAGATCGCGGTGATAGAAGTGATCAATACAATCAGAAAGACAAAAGCGAGGCTTAAATTTACTTTGGTTTGAATCGCCATAATTAGATATCCGGATGAATTATCAGGCTTTTTAAGTTTGCCACTAATATACCTGTCTGTAGCGCACGGTGCGACTGTCTATGTCAGCATTTTGGGTAATCTCGTGGAACATTTTTGTAGTTGTGTGGGAATCCCCCTTTCTTATTGTGATAAATGGGTGGTTTTCCACCCGCTAGTTATCTGCCGTTAATCCACTGTGAAATATTTTATGAATACTAACTAATTGTTTTATATAGATAAAAAATATTTCTAATGTATTTTTTTGTGATTGGCGCGTCCTTTGCTTTAACCAATGTGTAAAAAAAGAAATTGAGCGTGGGTTCTGCTGTTAGACCCAAAACGCCTGAATAAATACAATATTGGAGAAGCATATGCGTTTACTTACTGCAGCCGTTACGGCAATGGCTCTGACTCTTGGTGCGACATCAGCAATAGCTGCACCGATCGAAATTAAATTTTCTCACGTAGTGGCAGAAAATACGCCTAAAGGTCAAATGGCCAATAAGTTTGCGGAGCTGGTTGCTGAGCGTCTGGCAGGCAAAGTGGAAGTGAATGTATTCCCGAGCTCTCAGCTATTTGGCGATAACAAAGTACTGGAAGCGATGTTGCTGGGTGATGTGCAGATGGCCGCGCCGTCTCTGTCTAAGTTCCAGAAGTACACTAAGTCGCTACAGCTGTTTGATCTGCCGTTCCTGTTTAAGGATATCGATGCAGTTGAGCGTTTCCAAAGCAGTGCTGATGGTCAGAAAATGCTGACCTCGCTTGAGTCGAAAGGTTTGGTTGGTCTGGGATACCTGCACAACGGTATGAAGCAGCTATCTGCCAGCGATCCGCTGAAAGTACCTGCTGATGCGAGCGGTAAAAAGTTCCGTATCATGACTTCTGATGTACTGCAGGCGCAGTTTGAAGCAGTAGATGCGGTTCCTTTGAAAAAGCCTTTCTCTGAAGTATTTACACTGCTACAAACTAAAGCGATTGATGGACAGGAAAATACCTGGTCTAACATCTTCTCCAAGAAGTTTTTCGAAGTACAGCCATTCATCACTGAGTCAAATCACGGTGTGCTGGATTACATGGTCGTGACTTCTGCTGAATTCTGGGGTGGTCTGGATGCTGATCTGCGTTCTGAGATCAAAGCAGCTTTGGATGAAGCCATTGCGTTTGGTAACGGCATCGCTGCAGATAAAGCGAACAGTGATAAGCAGGCGATTATCGACTCTAAGCGTTCTGAAGTTATCGAAATCTCAGCTGAAGAGCGTGCTCTGTGGGTAACTGCTATGAAGCCAGTCTGGGCTCAGTTCGCTGATGAAATTGGTGCTGACCTGATTAAGGCTGCTGAAGCGTCTAACCAGTAAAGCAGGTTTCCGAAGGCCGGTTTAAGGCCTTCCGGATGACCAGGCTAGACCGCTGCGGCAGGAGTATAGGCCCTGTCGCAGCACTCTCTCTAAAGATCGATATGTATATCTTTGGTTTCACAGGAGAGTCACCCGGGCTCTGTATCTGGCCTGTAAGGCTGTCCTGTGAAGCACCTGTTATCACAATAACAAGGTACGAAGTTCACCGTTGTTATTAAGGGGGCCGTTATGGTTCGTAATCTATTCACAAAGCTGGAAGAGACGTTTCTCTCCCTGCTGCTGGTGGCGATGACGCTACTGGTTTTTGCTGAGGTGGTAATGCGCTTTGGCTTTAATTCAGGTATTCACTGGGCGCAGGAGATGACGCTGCTGCTGGCTGCCTGGTTTGTGCTTTATGGTGCCTCGTACGGTATTAAAGTGGGCGCGCATATCGGTGTTGATGTATTTGTTAAGTTGCTGCCGAAAAATGCACACCGCTTCTTTACGCTGGTCGCGATTGGCCTGTGTCTGGTCTACAGCGGGTTGTTACTTTATGGCTCGTGGATCTATCTGAGCAAGATGAAAATGATCGGCATCGAACTGGAAGATATGCCAATTCAGAAATGGATGGCGATGAGTATTCTGGTGATCGGCTTTGCCATGCTAATTGTGCGCTTCTTAGAGCTGGGCTGGAAAGTGCTTAAGAATCAGGCTGAGGGCTTTGGCATGCATGATGAAGCAGAAGAAAGCATGGAGATAGCGAAAGAGCTGAAAGCGATGGAAGAGCAGGAAAGGCTGGAGAAAGATCGAAAAGATTCAGATAAGGAGGGCCGCTCATGACTACTGCTGCGCTATTTATTATTCTGTTTGCCTGTATGTTTATGGGCATGCCGATCGCGATCGCTCTGGGCCTGTCCAGTGTGACGACGATTCTGCTGTTTTCAAATGACTCATTGGCTTCAGTGTCATTGAAGTTTTTTGAGGCAACGTCTGAGCACTATACGCTGCTGGCGATCCCTTTCTTTATACTGTCATCGGCCTTCTTATCGACCGGTGGTGTGGCTAAGCGTCTGATAAACTTTGCTGTCGATAGTGTTGGCCATGTGCGTGGTGGCCTGGCGATGGCATCGGTTATGGCCTGTATGCTGTTTGCTGCCGTATCGGGCTCTTCGCCTGCGACTGTAGCGGCGATCGGCACTATCGTTATTGCTGGTATGGTGCGTTCTGGATATCCGGAGTCATTTGCTGCTGGCGTGATTGCCAATGCAGGTACGCTGGGTATCTTGATTCCGCCTTCGATCGTTATGCTGGTGTATGCCGCTGCGACCGAAGTGTCTGCTTCACGTATGTTTATGGCGGGCTTTATTCCGGGTTTGATGATGGGCGGTATTCTGATGATTGCCATCTACATCGCCGCGCGGATTATGAAGCTGCCTGCTGAGCCCTTTCCGGGATTTCGTCACTTAGGCAAGTCTTTCCTTATCGCCCTGGGCGGCCTGATGCTGATTATCATCGTATTAGGTTCCATCTATGGCGGTATTGCCAGCCCGACTGAAGCTGCTGCAGTAGCTGCGGTCTATGCTTATATGGTATCCGTGCTTGGCTATCGGGATATTGGTCCAATGAAGGGGATCGCTTGGCAAAATGAGGGCGAGTCCACAGGCTCTGCAGTTATCCGTAATATATTGCAGATGCTCTGGGCTATTCCTAAGTCTGTTCGTCATCCTGAAGTACGTAAGGTAATTCTGGATGCCACGAAAGTGTCTTTAATGCTGCTGTTTATTATCGCTAATGCGATGCTATTTGCGCATGTATTGACGACTGAACGTATTCCTCATCAGATCGCCGAAGTGATTGTTAACTGGGGACTGCCAGCCTGGGGTTTCCTGATTGTAGTGAATATCTTGCTGCTGATAGCGGGTAACTTTATGGAGCCCTCTGCGATTATTCTGATCATGGCGCCGATTCTGTTCCCTATTGCCACTCAGCTGGGTATCGATCCGATTCACCTGGGTATCATCATGGTGGTGAATATGGAAATTGGCATGCTGACACCGCCGGTGGGTTTGAATCTCTTTGTGACCGCGGGTATCACCGGTAAGAATATGATCTGGGTAATCAAGGCGTGTCTGCCCTGGTTATGCTTACTGTTGTTCTTCCTGATACTGATCACCTATATACCGCAGATATCACTGTTCCTGCCGGAATATATCGATCATTTGAATGGTTATTAGTTTGTCATCAGCCGTTCATCCACCCAATCCGGATGAGTAACTGTTTAGGGCCGCACTTTCTTAATGAAGTTGCGGCCCTTTTTTTATCGTCAATAAAAGGTCTATCCACTATAATTCGGCTTCTTATGAATAACAGATGGTTAGATCGTGCTAGGTTATTTCGCTGTTCTATGGGGTTTTTCCGGCATTGCCTTTATTTTTGGCAATGCGATTGTGCGTCTGGGGGCTATCGGGTTCGATACTTTCCTGTTTTCACTTAGCTGGTATCACTGGATTGCTTTGGTCGCTAGTGTCCTGTTTATGGGGTTTGCTGAGGGCTATAAGGGGTTTCAACGCGGTTATTCTCCCCGGGTGGCTGCCCGTTTGTTATTTCTTCGGGACAATGTAACGCCGGTGCGTTTTATTCTCGCCCCGCTGTTTTGTATGGGGTTTTTCGATATTAAGCGAAAACGGATGATTGTCAGTTATTGTCTGCTGTTGGGTATTCTGATACTAGTGCAGCTGGTGCATATGCTGGCGCAGCCCTGGCGAGGGATTGTTGATCTTGGAGTGGTAGTCGGTCTGACCTGGGGTAGTACCTCAATCATCCTTTTTACGCTTAAAGCGTTCTTTACTGATCGTTTTGAACACTCGCCTGAGATGCCTTAGCGCTCACTTATTAGCACTTAAAGTGTAAAAAAAAACCGCCATCAGGCGGTTTTTTGGATTTTAAACAGGGTGGTTATGAGCCTAGAAACAGTTTGTAAGCAGGGTTCTCTGTTTCTTCCCAGTAGTTATAGCCGATGTCATCGAGGAATTCAGTTACCTGAGGTCGCTCATCATCAGGCACTTGCAGACCGACCAGAACCCGGCCGTAAGCGGCGCCATGGTTACGGTAATGGAACATCGAGATGTTCCAGCGTCCCCCCAGCTTTTTGAGGAAGTTCATTAGTGCACCGGGACGTTCCGGAAACTCAAAACGATAGAGAATCTCATTGGTAACCGATTCCGGTGCCCGGCCGCCTACCATATAGCGAACATGGAGTTTAGCCATCTCGTTATCGGACAGGTCGATGACTTTGTAGGACTCATGTTTGAGTTCTTCAATCAACTCTGTACGGCCATCACCGCCACTACGCAGCTGTACACCGACAAATATCTGAGCATCCTCATCATCGGCATAACGGTAGTTAAACTCGGTAATGTTGCGGTTACCCAAATCGTTACAGAACTGCTTAAAGCTACCGGGTTTTTCTGGGATCTTGACGGCTATAATCGCTTCGCGGTTTTCGCCTAATTCCGAACGCTCAGCAATATGCCGTAACCGGTCGAAGTTAACATTTGCACCACTGTCGATGGCGATCAGCGTCTCGTCTTTGACCTCGTCCCGGGCGACATATTTTTTCATGCCTGCAACGGCTAAAGCGCCGGCCGGTTCTGTGATTGAGCGGGTGTCTTCAAAGATATCCTTGATGGCGGCACAGATCTCATCGGTATTGACGGTGATCACTTCATCGACATACTGGCGGCAGAGATCGAAGGTATTTTCTCCGATCTGAGCGACCGCAACACCGTCAGCAAAGATGCCGACTTGTGGCAGAATAACCCGCTCACCGGCTTCAAGGGCGGCTTTAAGGCAGGCGGAGTCTTCGGACTCAACACCGATAACTTTTGTCTCCGGACGCAGGTATTTAATATAAACCGCAATGCCGGAGATTAGACCTCCACCC
>JAIBCZ010000064.1 GCA_024679645.1 Amphritea sp. | reverse complement strand
TCCTTGTTTGGTAAGCCCAGGTGCTCTTTCGGCGTCACATAGCACAACATAGCACAGCCATACCAACCAATCATCGCCGCACCAATACCAGAGGTAATGTGATCGTAGCCTGGCGCTATATCGGTGGTCAGAGGTCCCAGCGTATAGAACGGCGCTTCATGACACTCCGTCAATTGCTTGTCCATATTCTCTTTGATCATGTGCATCGGCACATGGCCCGGACCTTCGATCATGACCTGAACGTCGTGCTTCCAGGCGATCTTAGTCAGCTCACCCAGCGTTTCCAACTCAGCAAACTGGGCTTCATCGTTAGCATCGTAAACCGAGCCCGGACGCAGACCGTCACCCAGCGAGAAAGACACATCGTACGCCTTACAGATCTCACAGATCTCTTCGAAGTGAGTGTAAAGGAAGTTCTCTTCGTGGTGTGCCAGACACCATTTCGCCATGATCGAACCACCACGGGAGACGATACCGGTCATCCGCTTAGCCGTCATCGGTACATAACGCAGTAATACACCGGCATGAATGGTGAAGTAATCCACCCCTTGTTCTGCTTGCTCGATCAGCGTGTCGCGGAACACTTCCCAGGTTAGGTCTTCGGCAACACCGCTAACCTTTTCCAATGCCTGATAGATCGGTACAGTACCGATCGGTACCGGCGAATTACGCATGATCCATTCACGGGTTTCATGGATGTTCTTACCGGTAGACAGATCCATAATAGTGTCTGAACCCCAGCGGATCCCCCAGGTCATCTTCTCAACTTCCTCTTCGATGGAAGAGCTCAGCGCAGAATTGCCTATGTTACCGTTGATCTTAACCAGAAAGTTACGACCAATGATCATCGGTTCAACTTCCGGATGGTTAATATTCGCAGGGATAATCGCACGACCTTCAGCGATTTCCTGACGAACAAATTCAGGGGTGATCTCATCCGGTAGTTTAGCACCAAAGCTATGCCCCGGATGCTGCTCAGCGACAACATTGCCTTCCGCTTTAGCTTTTGCCAACTTCATATTCTCGCGGATGGCGATATATTCCATCTCCGGCGTGATAATACCTTTGCGGGCATAATGTAACTGAGTCACGTTGGCGCCATCTTTCGCTTTTAACGGCTTACGGGTCAGTTCAAATCGCAGATGATCCAGACGCAAGTCCTGCTCGCGGCCCCGGCCATATTCAGAGCTCAATCCGTCAAGTTGCTGGGTGTCCCCCCGCTCCTGAATCCAGCCAGCACGCAGAGGCGCCAGACCTTTACGAACATCAATTGTTACATCTGGGTCGGTATAAGGCCCGGACGTATCATAAACATAGAGAGGATCATTCTTCTCTCCGCCCATATCTGTCGGCGTATCATCAAGAGAGATTTCACGCATCGGCACCCGAACATCAGGGCGAGAACCCTCAACATAAACCTTATGAGAATTTGGAAATGGCTGCACGGAAGCTTCATCAACCTGTGCACTGCGACTTAGAACTGTAGAACTATCTGCCATTTTATTACCTGTTTCTTTAGTTTTTCTTATAGGGCGCCCGCTACGTAAAGCCGGTTACCAATATTTATAAAAGTGATGTACAGGACCATGACCCTGACCCACCTGTAAATCATCTGCAGCAGCAATAGCCGCATCAATATATTCTTTTGCCTGTTGAATCGCTGCCAGTGTATTCAGTCCATCAGCAAGCCCCGCAGCAATCGCTGATGCCAAAGTACAACCGGTGCCATGGGTATTCTGTGTGGCAATACGCGGCGAGCTCAAAGTGACCATCTGCTGACCATCATAAAACAGGTCTGTTGCATTATGACTATTTTCAAGGTGCCCGCCTTTGAGCAGAACAGCCCCCGCACCCAGTCCCATTAACCGCTGCGCCATCATCTCCATCTGCTCAAGACTCGCAGGCTCTGCACAATCCAGTAAAACTGAAGCTTCAGGTAGGTTAGGGGTAATCAGTGACGCAAGAGGTATCAAGCGCGTTTTTAACATATCCACAGCACTTTGCAGCAGTAATGCATCGCCGCTTTTCGCCACCATGACTGGATCCAGCACGAACGGCACTGATTTATAACGACTCAGGCAATCAGCCACGCACGCCACTGTTTGTGCATCACCGAGCATACCCGTTTTAACGGCCCCAACCTTGAGATCATCAAATACAGCATGAATCTGCTGATTGATGATTTCAACCGGTATAGGATGAATCGCCCGAACTTCACAAGTATTCTGTGCGGTAACGGCAGTAATAACAGACGCACCATATGCACCCAATGCTGAAAATGTTTTCAGATCAGCTTGTATGCCAGCACCACCACCGCTATCAGATCCAGCAATAGTCAGCGCAATAGGAATGTTTTTTTCAGACATCTGTTCAGGTCCAGCTGTATGAGCTAAACCGAATACAAAAAAGAGAGGTATTACGGCTTATCTCGATTTCCTACGCCGGCACTAACCGGATCAGGTTCGCGGGTTATTGGCATTCACCAACTCTCAGCCCTATAGAGGGCACCCCGACAAGATCTGTGTATTTTATGTCCAAGTACAGGACTTGTCTATCATCTGAACCGAATATCGCACCTTAGATACAGCAGTTGAAGTTGTTGCACAGCAAAAAATAGGAATTTTTCCTATATAAATCTAAATGTAATTCAAACATTATGTGCTTCAGGAAGAGTAATGTTCGGGACTGAACACAGGATGGCCACGACAAGCGGGACAGGAAGCAAGGATTGCTGGCAGGAAGCCTTGGATTAACCGCAAGGAATAGGGATGCCATATAGAGAGAGCGCTAAAGGGGAACTTAGTGCTCTCTTTTTTTTGCCTGTGAATAATATCTACTCAATTTATCCATGCCGCACCGCAAAATACGACTTTTTCCTATAGTTTGAATCCGCTTGAAATAGGATACTAATTCTGACGGAACGAATGCCTTCACGGACGAGGGACAGCGACTTAAAGCATTACCCATCCAGATGAAAAAGGACACATGGACGTCGGCAGGATGCCAGCTAGATTTCATCAAGGAAATGGAAACAGGGAAAGTCAGAAGAGAGTACTCAAGGGGAACTGAGTACTCTCTTTTTTTGTTTGCTTTCTAATCAGTCGTACTTTTCCCTCACCTTACACTACATCAATACAGGCTTAGTCTGCGCATCCATCCACAGCTCGTGAGCGAGTTCAGCTGTACTTTGCTCACAGCCATCATGAATCCAGCGGGCCAGCGTTGCAGCAACATCCGGGTACTCTATTGGCTCAGGTGAAACCTGTTTCACCCAACGATAGAACTGCATCGGCTCCAGCTGCTTAAACACTTCCGCTAAGCCCAGATACTCCAACACAGCAGCATTAGACACCTGTTCTGGCTGGCCCGCCAAAGGTTTCGTTAAAAGCTTCTTGCCCGTTTGTAAAACCTCACTTGCCAAACCAAAACCACAATTAGCAATTACCCCTTCGCAACAGGCTTGAGCCTGTCTAAAGCCCACGCGGGACAACGGACGCCAAAGAATATGTCCGTCATCCTCAGCCTCAGGAATGTCACAGTAGACATGGAATTCGTAGTCCCTTAGCGGGAGGAGCCATTGACGAATTTGCTGCCGGCTTTCAAAGGGCAGATACACTAAAATCATACCTGCCTGCTCAGAAACAGGGTAAGGCTGAGGCTCTATCAGAGGAGGTAATATCGGCCCGTCAAAATGATGCCAATGCAAACCAACACCTTGCTGAACTGGCGCAAAAAATCGAATCAGCGGCATTAATACTCGTCCTATACCCGGGCCAGGAAGCGGGTAATTAAACGCATACTGATGCGCAATACCGATACAATTTTTTTTCTGAAGTTTCGCAGCCCATGCTGTAACAGGTTCAAAGTCGCTGATTACCAGGTCATACTCATCAAGGCTCAAGTCACGAACATCGCGAACAAGCTGAAACAGGTTATTCTGGGTAAGGCTACGCCAGCGATCGATTTTCCCATCGGTAACGCTGAATGTAAGCCCCCTGCGTATCTGATAATCCCCAAAAGGCTCCATATTGAAAAACTTATCGAGATCACGACCACTAAAAAGGAAATCAACTTGAATCCCCTCATTGGCCAATGCCGGAGCCATCACCCGAGCACGGGTTATATGCCCATTACCTGTTGCCTGCACGCCATAAAGAATTTTCATTACACTACCAGAAAGTCAAACTATAAGAATTGAAAACGGTGCCAGTCCCATCAGATGCAAACCGATGACTGAAGAGCCAAGCCCCAACGCCGCACCAGCAATGATATCCGTTGGATAGTGCACCCCGAGAAACACTCTGGAAAGCGCAATCAAGGACGCCAGGGTGTAAGCAGGCAACATCAGTGATGGGTAGTAGTAAGTCAGCGCGGTTGCAAATACGAATGCGGCCGCAGCATGCCCTGAGGGCAAACTAAACTTATCAGAAGGGATAATTTGTGGCGTGACATCGTCAAACCGATCACAAGGTCTGTCCCGCTTTATCGCCTTTTTCAGAAAGATATAAACGGGTAGTTCGATAGCAAACAAAACCAGCCCTGTCATAAAGAAATCAGCTCCATCTTCCAACTCAAACCAGGCGAGTAACAAACCTGTCACCAGGTACACTCCACCATTTCCAAGTTTAGAGATTAAGCGACTCGCTTTTGGCATTATCGGTAAGCGACAAGTGCCAAAGCAGAGGTAATAAAGCGAGACATCAAATGCGACAAGTCGCTGCTGAAATGCGTTCATTGTTCTGAGCCCAATGTTTGCTGTTTGGCAACATTGTCCTTCAGAAACTATTACAGATTGGTTAAAGAGTATTTAAGCTTCAGTGACAAGGCAGACGTTTCGTCTAATCTGAGCTATTTTATCAGCGGTAACCAACTGTGATTTCAAAGGTCTACTGAATAAATAACCCTGCGCCTGCTGGCAATGCAGCTCGGTTAAAAGACTCTGCTCTTCAGTGGTCTCTACACCTTCAGCGATCACTTCCATACTCAGAGCGTGTCCCATCTGCAGTGATGCCTTAACAATCTGGAGACTCGAGTGATCTTTCGTGATCCCACGAATAAACCCCTGATCAAGCTTAAGTTTAGAGACTGGTAGTTCTTTCAAATAAAGCAATGATGAAAAGCCGGTACCGAAGTCGTCGATAGCAAAGCATATCCCCTGACGGGTCAGCTTCTCCATCGTATCTTTCGCCAGATCCCGGTCACCCAGAAATACGGACTCGGTTAATTCCAGCTCAAGCTTCGAAGGTGGAAGCCCGGTTTGCTCAAGGGTATTCAGTACTTTGCTAACATAGTCATTTTCAATAAATTGTTTTACCGACACATTGACCGCAATACGCTGAAATTCCAACCCCTGATCCAGCCATTTACGCCCTTGCTCACAGGCTAAGTGCAACACCCGGTCACCCAATGTAACAATCAATCCTTCCTGCTCAGCAAGCCCTATAAATTGATCAGGCCTGATATTCCCCTGATCAGGGTGCTGCCAACGCGCAAGCGCTTCAAAACCGACGACCTCACCAGTATCAAGTGAAACCTGAGGCTGGTAATCCAGATAAAACTGTTCCGTATGTAAAGCCTTCGACAATGCTTTTGCCAAGCGCTCTCTTTCCTGCAACTTGTCGCTCATCTCCAATGCATAAAACAGATATCCACCTCTGTTTTTACGCTTTGCTTCATGCAGCGCGAGATCAGCCTGTTCCAACAAGCGCAGCGGCTCATTCAGCTCCTCTGTTTGTATGGATATACCTGCCGTAGCGGTCAGACTGAAGCTCTGATCGCCATACGCAATCGGCGAACTGATTTCAGCAATAAGTACGTCAGCCAGGTGACTTAAAGCAACCTGATTGTTCGCTTTTCTGAGCAACACCGTAAATTCATCACCGCCGGTACGCGATAAAACAGCGTCGCCACTTAATCGGGAGTTAAGTCGCTTACTCATCCGCTGCAGTACATAATCGCCAATTTTCTGGCCGTGAAACTCATTAATCAGACTGAAATTATCCAGCCCTAACAGGATCACACAGGTAGACTTTTCTTGGGAAAATGCTAACCGGGTATATTCCGACAATGTTTCGATTAAAAACTGTCGATTGTAAGCCCCGGTCAACTCATCATGATAAGCAAGAAAGCTCACTTCTTTTTGAATTTCCTGCCGATACAATACTTCACGTTTAAGGCTTCTGTTCCAAAAAATTACGATAAGCAAACCCGCTACAGTCAAAACAAAAACCAGCAATATAATCGCGTTAACGTAAGTCTCTTTATCGATACGCTGTGTATCTTCGGGTTGCACCCAGCGACTTTCTATCTCGGTTTTTTGTTCGATAGTCACTGCTGACAGCGCTTTATTCAACAACACTCCCAACAATGGCTGATCCTTTCGAGAGGCAAAAGAGATATGGTAATCGTATCCAACACTGCCTACGATACTGATATTGTCAATGCCTTCCATGACCGAAAAAAGATAACCCGCTGAGGCGTAGGAACCCACGCCCTCAATCTGCCCCGCGGATAAAAGATTGAACGCTTCGCTAAGATCATCAACCTGAACCAGCTCAATATCCGGATAGTTAGTCCTGATATAACCTACCAATGCCGTCCCTCTTGGGACAGCAAAACGTTTACCATTGAAATCACTCATTTCCGCCTGCTGGTACTGACCTTTCTGAGTAAAAATCTTATTCGCCAGGTGCGAATACACCTTCGTAAAATCCAGGAAGTGTCGGCGCGATTCAGTATTACTGGCAGCAAAGACCACATCGATTGAACGCTGCTTAGCCGCTTCAATCATCGCACCATAGCTGTCAAACACCAGATACTGAAAATCAGCCCCTAAAGAGGTTTCAATCAGTTTCAGGTAATCGAGCGATATTCCCTCAGGGGAATCACCACTGACCTTATTTGAAAGATAAGGAGGAATAATAGCAACGCCTACTATTATGGGATCCCGTTCGGCCAGCCAACGCTGCTCTTCAGTAGTTAGGGAGATCGATGCATTGACAGAAACAGAGAGGAATAACAAACTCAAAATCTGCAACAGAGGGATCAATTTAGTGTGTGTCTTAGCGTGCATAGACTCTGCTTAGTCTTCTATCTATTAACACTAATACTAACGGTTATTTATTTAACCAGTCAGCTATAATGCCTGCCAGTTTGAGAGGTGCAGTGAGCGGCATCATGTGTCCTTCACCAGGCACAGTAATTAACTCAATCGGCTGCTCCGCCTCGAAAACAACGCGACGACCATAACCAATCGATAAAACCTCATCCTGATCCCCCTGCACTATCGCAATTTGAAAGGGATAACGTTGCTGCATGATGCCAGCCTTGTGACTAAACAGGCTGGAGAGACTTTTAAATGGATAATCCAACACCAACATTGGGTCCTGGTTTATTAGCTGGCCTGCCGGATGACCGGCCAGTAACTGATCATAATCCACCAGCCACGATAGCGGTAACCGAACCCAGGGAAACAACATGGCACTCCCCCAGGTCCACTGCCAACCCAGAAAATGAAACAAGTCCGGCGGTACTTCCGTTGTCAGCAGCGTACCACAAACAACCTTGCTGATACGCTCATCCTTCTCGGCAACAGCCACCGCCAGCAATGCACCAATCGAGTACCCAAAAATAAAATACGAGCCTTCATAGCGCTGCTCTAAAGCATCAATCACCTCAGATACCGCTTCCTGAACCGATTCAACAGAGTAGACGCCGCGTTCACCACCTGAATATCCATGCCCAGGTGGGTCGATCGCGACCACATTGAAACCTTTCTGGGACAGGTTCCATAACATCTCAGCATAAAGCTCTCCATAAGTGCCTATACCCGGCAGATAGAGTAATACCGGTGAATCTACATGATGTTCGTAGATCTCACAGTGGATCGGCAGTTCACCTACATGAAATGTCTCCCGTTTAGCCAGATACACTTCACTCCCAAGCGCTTTCTGTAGATCCTCCCGGGTTGGGCAGGTTTCTCCGCCTGTAGGGGTAGGTTTCAATAGGGGCTCAAGAATTCCCATCAGCGTTGGCACTCCGGACAGTAAACAGTAGATCGCTGACCAAGACGAATCTCTTTCAGCGTTGATTGGCAGCCATAGCATAATTCACCGCCACGACCATATACGTTAAGTTGTTGTTTGAAATATCCTGGTTGTCCATCACCACCAACAAAGTCTTTCAGGGTAGTCCCACCCTGTTCAATCGCTTTAGCTAATACAGTACGAATTTCATCAACAAAGCGACTCAGGCGTGCAGTTGAAATATTTCCAGCGGCACGCTTCGGATGAATACCGGCTTTGAACAGAGCTTCATTGGCATATATATTACCCACGCCAACGACAACCTGGCTATTCATAATGAATTGCTTTATCGCCTGTTTTCGTCCAGAACAGCATTGCCTCAAATAATCGACAGTAAAGTCATCACTCAATGGCTCAGGCCCAAGTTTACTCAGCAATTCATGGGATTCACCCAAGGGCTGCCATAATACAGATCCGAAGCGGCGTGGATCAGTTAAGCGCAGCGCCATACCTGAGTCTAATACCAGATCAACATGATCATGAAAGCCAGCAGGCTGGCCCGCAGATACCAGATAGAGACTTCCTGACATACCCAGATGAACCATTACCGCACCATTTGGCAGGTTGAGCAAGAGATACTTTCCCCGCCGAGCGACCGATGAAACCCGATGACCTGACACCAATAGGTTTAATGACTCTGGTACAGGCCAGCGCAATTTGGGTTGACGGACAATCAAGTCTTTAATAGTCCGCCCTTCCAAATGAGGCTGGATACCGCGACGGGTTGTTTCAACTTCAGGTAATTCAGGCATAGTAAACGAACTTCAGTGCTATCGATTGGGGTCTGTCCGGGCACAAAAAAACCCGGACCAGCCGGGCTTTTTTAAAATAACCAAGACTATTACTTAATCTTAGCTTCTTTATACATTACGTGCTGACGTACAACTGGATCGAATTTCTTCATTTCCAGCTTGTCAGGAGTAGTACGTTTGTTCTTAGTAGTGGTGTAGAAGTGACCAGTACCTGCAGAAGAAACCATCTTAATTTTATCGCGCATAATCCTGCTCCTTAAACCTTAGTGCCGTTCTTACGAACGTCAGCCAGCACAACATCAATACCTTTCTTATCGATGATACGCATACCTTTTGAAGAAACACGCAGACGTACATACTTCTGCTCGCTTTCAACCCAGAAACGATGCCAATGCAGGTTTGGCAAAAAGCGACGACGTGTGCGGTTCAATGCGTGGGAAACGTTGTTCCCTGTTACAGGACGCTTACCTGTAACCATGCAAACTTTAGACATGTTAAATACCTTTTAACTTAGTTCATTAACCTTCTATCAGATACTTATTGGATCTGAAGCGTTATTCCCAAAAGATATATAGGGCCGCTTCAATATCCTCAGGCGGAGCGTCCAGACAAAAGACGAAATCCCGTACCGGTGGATAGAAGAGCGCGCATTGTACAGAAAACAAACGCTATTTGCTATACGGTCTTATTATTTTATTGTACCAAGTGCGGACGGCACCCCAAAACCTTTACGTGCCCTATGTTTATTACCGCCGTTACATCAGATCAATCCTCTTTCTGCCAGAGAAACCGTCACCCCCGCACCCACCACCATATGGTCCAGCAGGCGGATATCAACTAACTGAAGCGCTTCTTTAATTCGCAGGGTGATCGACTGATCAGCCTGACTTGGTTCAGCAACCCCGGAAGGATGGTTATGCGCCAGAATCATCGCAGCAGCATTATGCATCAGTGCCAATTTGACCACTTCACGAGGATGTACTGCGGCGCTGTCTATGGTGCCTTTAAAGAGTTCTTCAAAACAGATCACCCGGTGCTGACTATCAAGCAATAAGCAGGCAAAAACTTCCCTGCTACGATCGCTGAGCTGATGCTGAAGATACTCCCTGACTAAACCTGGAGAGGTCAGCGCGGAATCCCGCTGTAACTTCTCAGCCTGACATCGCAGGCTTATCTCCATCACCGCTTGCAACTGAACATACTTTGCAGGGCCTAATCCCCATTCCTGACAGAACGTCTGTTGATCTGCCCGAATAAGTGATCGTAATCCGCCAAATTTCAATAGCAATTGACGCGCCAGATCCACCGCACTGAGGCCTTTCACCCCGGTACGTAAGAAAATAGCCAGCAATTCGCCATCAGAGAGGCTTGCTGCTCCCTGCAATAAGAGCTTTTCACGGGGTCGTTCAGCCTCCGGCCAGTCAGTAATCGCCATGTCCACATCCTTGTGTTGTTCTAGTGATATTCACGATTCACCTAGCAATCGTTCATACGAAGTTAGTGTAGACCAACTTCAGGAATGTAACTCAATCATAGATAGTGGTATCTTATGCCTCCCGAATTACTGCAGATATAACAGTTACCTTGTATGCAGAGACTTACTAACAGACAGATC
>JAIBCZ010000275.1 GCA_024679645.1 Amphritea sp. | reverse complement strand
ACTAATTTAGTTGTGCATCCCGCTGCTGGTCACTGGGACGATACGCTGCTTAACGGCTTGTTGCATTATTGTCCTGAAATTGCTCAGGTTCCCCGTGCGGGGATCGTTCATCGACTGGACATGGATACTACCGGCTTGATGGTTGTGGCCAAAACAATACAAGCGCAGACTGAATTGGTTGCTCAGTTACAGGACCGCTCAATGGGGCGTGAATATGAGGCGGTGGTCAATGGTGTTATGACCGGTGGTGGTACGGTCGATGAAACTCTGGGCAGGCACTCCCGCAATCGGCAGAAGATGGCGGTGACGGGAATGGGGAAAGAAGCGGTGACCCATTACCGGGTATTAGGAAAGTTTCGTGCGCATACCCATATACGGCTGAAGCTGGAAACCGGGCGAACTCACCAGATTCGGGTGCATATGTCATATATTAATTACCCGTTGGTCGGTGATCAGTTGTACGGCGGGCGTTTTCGTTTACCTAAGGGTATCAGTCCTCAGTTACAGGGGCGTTTGAAGCGCTTTACGCGCCAGGCGCTCCATGCAAAGCGTTTAGAGCTATTTCATCCAGTAACCGGTGAGTTGATGGCTTGGGAAATTGATCTGCCTGATGATTTACAGAATCTGATTGATAGCCTGAAAAAAGATGCTGACTACCACGAGATTGATCTGTGAAACTAATCGCTGCTGATTGGTCTGCACCGAAGAATATTCGTGCAATAACAACCACACGGTTAGGCGGTTATAGTGTTGGGCCCTATGCCGGGCTTAATCTGGGGGATCATGTTGATGATGCCCCGAAATCTGTGATTAAAAATCGCAGGCAGCTAGTACAAAAACTGGATTTAATTAAGCCGCCGCAATGGTTGAATCAGGTCCATGGTACTGAGGTAATTAAGGCGGCGGGTGATGGCAAGACTAAGCAAGCGGATGCCTGCTGGACCGATGAGAAAGGTCAGTCATGTATTGTCATGACGGCAGACTGTTTGCCGGTGTTTTATGCCGATCAACAAGGTTCTCGTGTGGCGGTAGCACATGCCGGCTGGCGAGGGCTGGCTGACGGTGTGCTAGAACAAACGCTGAAGGTTTTTCCCGATCCGTCGAAAGTCGTTGTCTGGCTGGGCCCTGCGATCGGTCAACAGGCGTTTGAAGTTGGCAATGAGGTCAGAGAGCAGTTCTGTGATCTGCTTGCTGAGTCTGCCGTTGCCTTTGTGCCTTCTGTGAACCAGGGTAAGTGGTTGGCTGATATCTACCAGCTTGCCAGACTTCGACTCAATCGGGCTGGAGTATCGGAAATTAGTGGTGGAAGCCATTGTACGGCCACTGAGTCGGAGCTTTTCTACTCCTATCGACGTGATGGAGTTACCGGTCGAATGGCCAGCGTTATCTGGATTAGCTGATCTGAATAGTTGTGTTATTACCGCGTCTACTACAAATTCTGTCATTTCACCTTTTACACATCAATACATAAGCGATCTCTTATGTATCCCTTGAAAATCTCCTGTGCTACCTATACTTAATAGATAGAGTAAAGAAACCTGCCGTCCGCTTTGATAAAAGTTTAAAACCGGTTGGGTGACACTGATGAGGAGGGGTATATGCAACCCGAACGTTTTACCAGTAAATTACAATCTGCCCTGGCGGATGCTCAATCTTTGGCTGTAGGCAAAGACCATAACTATATCGAGCCGGTACACCTGTTGCTGGCGTTAATTGATCAGCAAGGGGGTTCAGTAAAGCCATTGCTGGCTCAGGCCGGAGTGAATGTTAATCAGTTACGCTCCACTGTGCAGCAGTTGTTTACTGAGTTACCTCAGATTGCAAACAGTGATGGTGAAATCCGCTTTTCTCCCAATATGGGCAAACTTTTCAATCAGACAGATAAGCTCGCGCAGCAGCGAGGTGACCAGTATATCGCGAGCGAGCTTTTTGTACTGGCGATGCTGGATGATAAAAGCGGTGTTGGCAAACTGTTAAAACAGGCCGGTGCAAATAAAGTCACTCTGGAACAGGCAATAATTCAGATGCGAGGCGGTGAAGCTGTGAATGATCAAAACTCTGAAGAGAACCGTCAAGCATTGGATAAATTTACTGTTGACCTGACTGAGCAGGCGGAGTCCGGAAAGCTTGATCCGGTTATTGGTCGAGATGATGAGATTCGCAGAACAATTCAGGTGCTGCAGCGCCGCACCAAAAATAATCCGGTACTAATTGGCGAGCCTGGTGTCGGTAAAACCGCGATTGTAGAAGGTTTAGCGCAACGGATTATCAACGGTGAAGTACCTGAAGGGCTAAAGAATAAGAAAGTGTTGTCTCTGGATATGGGGGCATTGATTGCAGGGGCTAAATTTCGTGGCGAATTTGAAGAGCGCTTGAAGGCAGTATTGAATGAACTTTCTAAGCAAGACGGCCAGGTAATTCTGTTTATTGATGAATTGCATACCATGGTCGGAGCCGGTAAGGGTGAAGGTTCAATGGATGCTGGAAATATGCTTAAGCCTGCATTGGCTCGCGGTGAGCTTCATTGCGTGGGTGCCACAACGTTGGATGAGTATCGTCAGTATGTTGAAAAAGATGCAGCCCTGGAACGCCGGTTCCAAAAAGTGCTGGTGGATGAGCCCAGTGAAGAGGATACCATAGCGATTTTGCGCGGCTTGAAAGAGCGATATGAGATCCATCATGGTGTAGATATCAGTGACTCTGCGATTATCGCTGCCGCTAAGCTGTCGCAACGTTATATCACCGATCGGCAGTTGCCCGATAAAGCGATCGACCTGATTGATGAGGCGGGTAGTCGTATCCGTATGGAGATCGATTCTAAGCCGGAGAGTATGGATCGACTTGAGCGCCGACTGATTCAGTT
>JAIBCZ010000231.1 GCA_024679645.1 Amphritea sp. | reverse complement strand
TACTGCTTGGCAAATGTCTTAATAAAAGGGCGTTTTATCCAATTGCAGCGGCTTTCTGCAAGATAGCCTACAGCGCGGGATAGCAGGTGTTGCGGCAACAGGTGTTGCAGCAGAATAAACAGAGAGTCTTTCACAGTCAGTTTTCCGAAATTGTTCCGATCGATCGTGGGTGTTTTTTAATAAATCAGGACTCAACCGGCGTATCGTCCCGGTTACCCCATTCAAACCAGGAGCCATCGTAGCAGCGTACCTTGTCGAACCCAAGGTGTTTTGTAAACAGATAGCTTAGTCCTGAACGACGGTGGGTTTGGCAATGGGTGATAACCGTTTTATCCGCGGTTACGCCAAGTGCCGCTAACTCTGCCCGAATCTCTTCAGCAGGGCGTAACTCGGGGCAGTCTGCGGAGACTAAGGCACGGGTCCATTCATAATTGACAGCGCCGGGAATATGGCCGCCGCGTTTTGCATTGATCACTTTTTCGCCCGTGAATTCAGCAGCCGAACGAACGTCCAGGACAATATGGTCAGCATCTTTCAAGTGCTCTGTGATATAGGCAACATCAGCGAGGTAACCTGGTGCCGGGGTAACGGGATACTGGCTGGGAATTGCTTTGTTGTCGGTTGTTTCTGTAGAGAACCCTCCATTGATCCAGCCAGGGAGGTGGCCGTCAAGAAACGAACAGTTCAGGTGGCCAACGCTATGGAGGGTCCAGATCATTCGGCCTGCCAGGGGGCCCATCTGATCATCATAGACAACCACCTGTTGCTGGGCAGTCAGGCCCAATTCACCCAGTAAAGCGCTGATTTGCTCCGGCTGTGGAATTTTATTTGCGATATCTCCGCTGCCGCGTAATAGTCTGGCAGGGTCCATATGGACGGCCCCGGGGATGTGTCCCTGTAGATAGTTATCCCGGGAAGAGAGGTCAATCACCAATATGTTGCTATTGGATAGAGCGTTGGAAAGTTGTAGTGGTGATATCACCAGTGGCAGACTCATTTACGGGCTCCGGCTCGCGTTTTGTAAACTTCTTTCAGACAAAGCCCGGCGGCCGTGCTGAGGTATTTGAATTTTTCCTGATGGAAATCCTGAACGCCATCCGGTTGGCCTTCCCGGTCTGCGTAAAGAATAGCAATCGGTTTACTGCCCGCAAATAACGACATGATCAGGTAATTTTGATCGCTCAGATGGCGGCTGTAACTGCCGGGCAACATCGCTTTTATACGTTGTCGGTTTTCTTTGGTGACCAGTACGCATCCCTGTTTCTCGTATAAACGGTAGAACAGACTGTTGGACGCCAGAGGATGGCTTGAAAGCAGCAATGGGTGCCCATCTTCAAAGCCGACGCCTTTAACTACTTTGATTGTTTCGCTCTTGGGCGGGATGATATTCAGGGCCAGACGTTTAAGGCCCAGACCTTCTGTGAGCCCTCTGAGCAGGTCATCCAGTACCTGGGTTCCCTGGGTGTAGTGATCCGCACGTTTAATAAAACGCTCGGCGTACATCTCGTAGATATCCTGGTTCAGGAAATCAAACTCTGGTTCTGGCTCTATAGGTACAGGCGTTGTTTTATTTTCTTCCGCCGAATCGGCGCCGCTATTAGCACCCGGTATCTTGGGATTATCGGTGTTGTTTTCACTTTTCTGATGAGACGCGCTGCTGTCAGTGGTGTTGGTTTGTGGACTACTGTTTTTCTTAATCTGTAAGCCTGGGTTGGTAGACAGTTCGCCAAATAGTTTTTTATCGGCGTTGGTCAGCCGATAGGTAGCATGAAGGTCAGAGGGTAGCATTAGCATTTCTGCGGCGGGTGCCAGGGTGCCCGGGACGTGGTAGCTGTGAGCCGCCAAGGCGCAGTTTTTATGTAACAGGGCCTGGGTTTGATTCAGTTCTGAACGTAGATAATCATTAATAATATCAGTGATCTGCAAGGATGCTTCACTACACCAGTCAAAAGATGTCATATGGGCGAGCCAGACGCTCAGTTTTACCGGGAAAAATTTCTGCTGAGTCAGGTGGTTCAGCTGGCGCAAGTCATCGCCGTGTAAACGCGGATCGCCTAAGGCTCTCTGGTGCAGTTGAGTGATCATCCGTCGGTTGAGAGAAAAATCCTCTTCCAGGGTGGTGCGAGCCAGTTGCGACAATGGCCACAGATTCAGCAGTAGTTTTGATATTGATTCAATGGGGCAGCCTAATACCTGGGTTTCTGCCAGATCTGGCGCGATGTCTTTATCGCGGATTAAAATCTGGATTTTAGACATCTGATAGGGGGCTTCAAGCCACAATAGCCACTGGCCAATGCCACAGAACAGCGCAGCCTGGTAGCTTTCTTCCGCAAACATGCCGCCCCGGGCCTGATGGAGCCAGCTGCGTACCTGAACCGCAGCGTGATGACTGTTGGCAACAGAGCGGAAGTACATTTTCTGTGCTGTACTGGAAGGGTTCAGACGTATGCTGGGCAGATCTTTAACCAAACGCGAAAGCTTTTGTAATCCAAGCGAGCCGATAGCGTGTTCAATACTGGTGACTTCAGATTGCTTGTCGTCGTGGAGTTTACTTGCGGCTAGTACGGCATGAAAGCTGAGCAGAGGATCGGCTTTTATCAAACGACCGATATCGACAACGGAACAGTTGGGATCGTCCAGCTTTCTTTCGAGTCGTTTGATTACACTGAGCCTGATCGGTGGTCGTTTGTCGCTGAGAAATTGACACCATTGTTCAGCATTTTGAGGGGGTTGTTGTTCGCTCATCAGCCCTGATCGCCCGCGTCTGTATCAATCCTGATTCAATGAATTCAGGATATGTTTATAACTGCTTACCCGTTGTTCGCTGATATTACCCTCTTCTATAGCTGTTTTGATAGCGCAGCCGGGTTCCTGTTCGTGGTTGCAGTCACGAAATTTACAATAACCGAGGAACGGTGCGAATTCACGAAACCCATCCAGCAGATTATGTTCATTAATATGCCATAGCCCAAACTCACGTATTCCGGGAGAATCGATGAGATCGCCGCCTTCGGGAAAGTGGAAAAGCCGGGCAGTCGTTGTCGTGTGGGTCCCTTTGCGGGTGGATTCAGATAAAGCCCCCACTTTGAGGTCTATTCCTGGCAATAACGCATTAATCAACGATGATTTGCCGACACCAGACTGACCGACAAACACGCTGATCCGGCTATTTAGCTGTTCTCTGAGTGGTGCAAGGCCTTGTTGGTCGGTGGATGATACCGTCATGACCTGATAGCCAATAGAGCTGTACAGCTCGATCATAGTTTCAATACGGGCACGGTTATCGTCGTTCAACAAGTCTGTTTTGTTCAGAAGAAGAATCGGTTCGATACCGCTGAGTTCGGCTGCAACCAGGTATCGGTCTATCAGGTTGTAATGCGCCAGAGGCTCTACCGCGATGGTAATGACAATCTGATCAATGTTGGCAGCTACCGGTTTCAATTCACCGTGGTTATTGGGTCGTTGCAGAATAGTGGTGCGTGGTTGGGTGGCGACTACTACGCCGTATTCAGTGCCAGCGCGCCAGATAACATTATCGCCGGTCACTAAAGCATCCAGGTTAGTGCGCATATGACAGCGGAAAATCTGACCTGCAGCTTCACCCTCCTGTGCTTCGACATCTACCTGACGGCCAAAATGGGAGATGATCTGGCCATGTTGCTCGGGCCCCAGGTCGCCGCCTTCTAATTGCTGATCGATATTCGAGTCTTTACGGGCGGCACGCTGGGCGCGCTCGTCCTGAATTTTTTGTACGCGCCAGGTCTGACGCCGGTTGAGCTTTCGTTTCGACATGTATCAGCTAAATCTGTTATGGGGGTGAATTTGTACAGCTTGCTAAGGTATTCTATTCAGCAACAAATTTATAGTACTGACGCTAAGGAATACCATTATGTCACGGCAGAGTAATCTGATCTGGATCGATCTTGAGATGACCGGCCTGGATCCGGAGCAAGACCG
>JAIBCZ010000101.1 GCA_024679645.1 Amphritea sp. | reverse complement strand
TCTTCAGAGGAAAGATTTTGCGAACGCCAGGAAGAGTCTGCAGCAGCGGTTGCCATCGATAAAAGACAACTGCCTATCAATAATAAAATGGTCCCAGCCCTGAAAGGTACTCGTAACATCCATATCTCCAGCCACTTATGATTTTGCAGACCCAAAAAAACAGTTAAATCATATAGCTACGGTGTGATAAATCTCTCTAGCCGATATATTAAGAATAGATGAAGCCTGTCATTTTTGTAGCCGTAACAACTAAAAAATAGCAATAACCTGAGTAAACCGGTTATTGCTATTTCAACACTTACAAGCCGGCTATGTAATCAGAAACGGCCTGAATAGAAGCCTCGTCTAACTTGTCCACCTGAACTTTCATTAGCGCCTTCATAGGGCCACCATAAGTCCCCGCTTTATATCCAGCGAGCGCATCAACAATCTTAGTAGAAGGCCACCCCTGAATCACCTGAGACTTACCCATTGCAGCTTTCTCTGCGTTAGCGCCATGGCACTCAACACAAGTTTGAAATACAGCTGCACCATCGGCCTGAACCATTGGAGCAGCGAAAGTAAATGCACAGGTAGCAAACAAAATACCACTAAATTTTTTCATTTTTAAACCCCCACGAATGTTTTAACCCTATTGTAAGCAGGGAGTATCCTGTATTACAAAGCTATCAGTCATCAGTTTGGGAGGTGAAAAAAAACCAGCCTGTTGGCTGGTTTATATCTAACCGGGAAATCAGTCAGTTTTTTTCTTCTTCAAAGGCGCCATGCCATCGTCTGAAACTATCTCACGGTTCGCCTTACGGCGATTCTTACGATCATGTGGCGCTTTAACAACCTGCTTTGGACGCGCTTGAGCTGCATTCTTAGACGTTTTGTCAACGGACTTTACAGCCGCTGGTTTAAGCCCTTTAAACTTCGCTTTTAAACCTTGAAGTTCACTAAAATTAATTGGCTGTTGCAGGAAACTCTCAACCCGCTTAAAAGCCTCCCAGTCTTTCGGCCCTACCAGAGAAACCGCTACACCTTTAGCCCCCGCACGCCCGGTGCGACCGATCCGATGAACATACTCTTCAGCCTGTTTTGGCATATCAAAGTTCACCACCAGTGAAACTTGCAGAAGATCCAGCCCGCGAGAAGCCACATCCGTCGTAATAAGTACCTGTTGTTGACCCCGGCTAAAACTATCCATAATTTTATTTCTGTCAGCCTGACTCATCTCACCACTCAGTGCCGCTGTTTTCAGCCCCTGACCGGTCAACAGCTGCGACAGCCTATCGGTATCCGCACGGGTCGCAGTAAAGATAATCACCTGTTGATAAGTTTCGGTCTCGAGGACCTTCTCCAACAGTGCTTGCTTATGATCCAGGTGATCTGACAGATAGAAACGCTTTTCAATATCTGCATGTTCTGCATTGGCCGCACCAATAGCAATACGTTTAGGCGCTTTCAACAGTTTCACAGCCATACTATTGACCGCAGCATGTTCCAGTGTGGCTGAAAACATCAGTGTCTGGCGTAAACGGTGACTGGCCGTCTGATTAATCCGGGTCAATTCAGCGGCAAATCCAAGATCGAGCATTCGATCCGCTTCATCTAAAATAAGTAATTCAAGCCCTTCCAGAAAGAGCGAACGCTCGTCCAGATGATTAACCAAACGCCCGGGTGTCGCGACGACAACATGAGGATCTTTGGCCAGTGCTTTAGCCTGATCATTAAAATTCTCACCCCCCAGCACCAGCGCCGCTTTATAGGTCGTGCCACTGACTAAACTACGAAGCTGGGCGTAAACTTGCTTAGCCAGTTCACGGGTTGGTGCCAGAATCAGTACGCGGGGATCCCGTTTATTCAGTGCTTTCTTTCGCATCAAACGCTGCATCGTCGGCAACAGGTACGCCAGCGTTTTACCGGAGCCTGTTTTCGATGACGCTATCAGGTCATGCCCGGCCATCGCTGTGGGTATTGCCAGCGCCTGAATCTCGGTCGGCTCAGTAATACCCTGATGATCAAGGATTGGGCTAAGCCGGGGGTCCAGCCCCAGGTCGTTAAAGTTTTCCGCGTTGGACAAGATCTGCTCCGGTTTTGACTAGCTGTTAACTCATTTCATCTGAACATCTGCGTGAGACAAACAATCATAGCAGAATCAGGTGGCGATAATGACTCTCACCGCATCCAGCTTCATGGTAGCGTTATCAAGATACTGTTCAAGATCGCTCCGGGTCTGTGCCAGATAATCGATCTCTTCCTGACGGATATTCGGATTCACCTGTGCCAGCGCTTTAAGTCTATCCTGCTCTACACCCAGCAATGTCTGTACTTTCTGTTGGGCTTCGCTCAGCATCGCAGGTAATTGAGTTTCAGCAATCGCTTCGACCCGATCCACCATCGTGCTGATATCAGCACGGGTATGCTTCACAATCTCAACCGACTGACGACGACCAACCCGCTCAGCCAGGTTATTAATATGCGCTTCCGTCAGAATAGCACTCAGATCTGTTCCATTCGTATCCACGACTATCCGGCTCAGTGTTTGCGGCAAATAACGTTGTATCTGTATCTGTTTCGGTGCAGCACAGTGCAGCGTATAGATAGACTCTAGCAACAGTGTACCGGGCTTTAACGGTGGCAGCTTAATCGAACACACCGCGGTATTACCAAAATCACCTTCGGTAACAATATCCATCGTACCCATCACCAAAGGATGCTCCCAGGTAAGGAACTGCATGTCTTCTCGACCCAGTGCCAGCGTCCGGCTATAGGTTGCCGTCATCCCCTCAGCAGGTAAGCCCGGCAGACTGTCATAATGCATATGATCACCCGGGCTGAGGATGATACTGTTACTGCCGTGTACTTGTTGCTCAACACCAAACTGATCGAACATTTTCTCCATGTAGCGACTCAGTTCAATACTGTTGCCGGTCACTTCCATACTTTCAGCGATTAGATCCGCCTTAGCAGGGTTACAGGAATTCAATTCAAGTAACCGGTCACGACCCTGTTGCAGGTCATCTAATAGACGATCAGCTTCTTTACGGGTAGCCGTTATCAGTTCTTCAACATGTACTTCATCAAACTCTTCAAATAGCGCTGGAATAAGCTCTTCCAGGAACTGATCAAACAACACCTGTCCCACCGGGCAGGCTCGTTCAAAACAGTTAAGTCCCCGGTGGAACCAGTCCAGCAGAACGGCCTGAGCACTAAATTCATAATGAGGCACGTGAATCTGAACATCATTGCGCTGTCCAATACGATCTAACCGTCCGATCCGTTGCTCCAATAGATCTGGATTAAGGGGCAGATCAAACAAGACCAAATCACTGGCAAACTGGAAGTTGCGTCCCTCACTACCGATCTCAGAACAGATCAGCACCTGAGCACTTTCATCTTCGTCGGCAAAATATGCTGCGGCACGATCACGGTTGACCAGCGTCATCCCTTCATGGAATACCGCTGAGCGAACGCCTTCATAAAGTCGCAGATGCTCTTCTAAGGACTTAGCCGTCGCCGCACTGGCGCAAATAACCAGGGCTTTCAGGTCTCGGTTATCTTTCAACCAATCCACCAGCCACTCGACCCGGGGGTCGGCTTCCAGCCAACGATCAGCCAGAATCAGTTCAGGATGAAGTCGCTCATCGAGATCCGCTTGCTCCAATAGCTGCTGTTCGCTTTCTAAGTAAAAATCAGGGCCTGGCAGCGGATAACTGTGCAGCACTCTTTGCGGGAAACCGGTCATTCCATCACGGGTATTTCGGAATAACACCCGACCGGTGCCGTGATGATCCAGCAGACTATCAACCGCATCTGTAATAGCCTGATCGAGGGAATCGTTTTCTAATTCCTGTTGTAGCTGACTAGCAACCTCCTCCCCCAGATAGCTGCCTAATTGTGCAAATATCTCTGGTGCATCTTTTAGCTGTTCCCGGGCATCTTCTGCCAGTAGCTGCTCTACCAACTTACTCACCGGCTGATAACCCGTTTCCTCATCACGGAACTGGGCCAGACTGTAGTAACGGTCAGGATCTAACAAGCGTAAGCGGGCAAAATGGCTATCCACTCCCAGCTGCTCCGGCGTTGCCGTCAGCAGCAACAGTCCTTTAACTTCCCGGGCCAGTGCTTCAATACAGATATACTCAGGGCTGGATTCCTCTTCAGACCAGACCAGGTGATGGGCTTCATCCACCACCAGCATATCCCAGCCAGCATCCAGTGCCTGTACCAAACGCTCTGGGCTGGATTTAAGAAATGAAAGATTACAGAGAACCAACTGGGCAGTTTCGAACGGGTTAACCCCTTCATCCGACAATTCCAGTGCTTCACAACGTAGTTCATCAAGAATCGTAAAGCGTAGATTAAAGCGGCGTAACATCTCGATCAGCCACTGATGTATCAGGCTGTCGGGTACCACGATTAAGGCTCTTGACACTTTACCGCTGACTAATTGCTGGTGCAGAACAAGGCCTGCCTCGATCGTCTTACCCAGGCCCACTTCATCCGCTAACAAAACCCTTGGGGCATAACGGCGCGCCACCTGGTGAGCGATATAAAGTTGATGTGGCAGTAATTGCACACGAGGGCCCAGCAAGCCATAGCTTTCGGATTGCAGGTGATTAAATTGATGCTTGAGTGTTTCTACTCTCAACCGAAAACGGCTGAGCTTATCCACCTGTCCAGCGAACAAACGATCATGCGGCTTACTGAAATGCACCGAGCTATCCAGGTCCTTCTCTTCAAGCACTCTTAACTCGCCGGTTTCATCTTCAGCCTGATAGACAATATAGCCATTCAGTTCCTGAAACGCGGTGATCCGCAGCTTCAGTCCTGAGGCATTGCGCACATGCTCTCCAACCGGATAGATAACCCGGCTTAAGGGGGCATTATCATCAGCGTAAGTACGCTCCTCCCCAACGGCAGGAAACAGGATTTCAACACGGCGGTTGGAAATGCTAGTCACTAACCCTAGCCCCAGACTTGATTCGGTATTACTGATCCAGCGTTGGCCGGGAATAAATTCAGACAAAAGACAGCTCTCAAACAGACATAAACAACAACTTTAATCACTATAGACGACATTCTTAACGATTATCAGTTCATCGCAAATAGTGACCGATCTGGGCGGCATGATAGGCGTTGTGAACGCCCACCTCAAGGCGCAATCGCAATCAGTCATCAATATGGCAAAATATTATATAAATAGTGCGTTAAAACAGGCTAATCGACCCTCTTCCTAAATATCCGACAGGGCAAAAATAAGGTATGCTTGCGCCTTTAAATCTGTGAGTACCCTTCGATGTTCTTTATCGACCTAAATCTGGATCTGGAAATACTGGGCCCATTAGCTGACAATAACTTTCTCAGCCCCCGTCCAATCCAGGAACAGGCCATTCCCGTCGCACTGGAAGGCGTTGACCTTCTGGCTTCCGCACCGACCGGAACCGGTAAAACCCTGGCCTTTGTTTTGCCCGCCCTGCAGAAAATTTTTGATGCCGAGCCAGATCGCAGTAGTGCACCTCAAATACTGATCCTTACCCCTACCCGGGAGCTGGCAAAGCAGATCCATCAGGTCGTCGAACAGCAGACCCAGAACAACCGTATAAAGAGCTGTCTGATTGTCGGTGGCGTTCCGTTCGGCATGCAAAAGGGGATGCTTGCTGAGCCGATTGATATTATGGTCGCTACACCCGGACGATTACTGGAGTTGAACGCTCAGGAGTGGCTGGATCTGTCACTGGTAGATATGCTGGTCATTGATGAAGCCGACCGAATGCTTGATCTGGGCTTTATTCACGATATCAAACAGATCGCCGATGTGCTGCCGCTGAAACGCCAGACACTGATGTTCTCTGCCACCCTCGAAGGGGAAAAAATCCAGCAGTTCGCCTCAGATCTGTTAAATGAAGATTCTCAGATTGTTGCCGTAGAGCAGCCTCGCCACATTCCGACCAATATCGAGCAGTTTGTTTATCGTGCTGATAACGAGCAGCATAAAGAATACCTGGTAAAAGCCCTGATTCATCAACCAGAGCTGAAACAGGGCATCATCTTCGTCAATAGCCGTAAGCAGGTCGAACAATGGGTTGCCATCGTCCGTAGTGGCGGGATGCAATGTTATGGCTTGCATGGTGATATGCGCCAGAGTGAGCGTAACCAAAGAATCAAAGAAATGCGTCGCGGACGCATTAAACTGATCATCGCCACTGACGTTGTCGGCCGGGGCCTGGATCTACCCGATCTTACCCACGTAATAAATCTCTATCTACCGATGAAAGCGGATAGCTACGTGCACCGCTCAGGACGTTCAGGACGCGATGGCGCGAAAGGCACGGTATGGTCGATTGTCGAGCCGCTGGACTGGTCAACACTGGGTAAGATCGAACGTTTCATCGGCGAAAAGATTCCCCGAGTAACCTTCCCCGGTCTGGCTCCGAAAAAAGCGGAACCCGGTAAAGGTAGCGGAAAACCCAAGGCGAAAAAGCCTAAAGTGAAGAATAAAAAAGCGATAAAGAAAGCTGCTGCTAAGAAAGCCTCTTCGCAGAAGAAAGGACCTAAAAAACGAGTAGGTCGGGGCCCGAAAGCGCCGAAATAGTCATATTTATTACCGTTCTCGGTTGAGTACAAAGCTGCATATAAAAAGCCGCTTACTATCAGCGGCTTTTTTATGCCACCCCTCTGACAACACTTGCAAAGCCACTAAACATAAACCACTCCGGTAAATGTTGGATCAGCTGTGAGCTTCCCTTCATCTTCAGTTTACCGGTGCTTTCAGCTTGCATCACCGAAATATCCCCTAACCAGATTTCAGTCATCGTCCTCAGATCACTGACAAAATGCAAATCGGCATCAAAGCCCGGGTCATCAACGCATAAATCAACCTCGTTGTTCTCCGCCAGCATCCACCAATGCTTATAGGTTTTATCAAGATCTTTAAATTCAAAATGCAGAACGGTACGGATTGGTGGCAGAGCCGAGCAATTAATCGTCCGCCGCATATCCCACATCAATAACTCAACACTCAGGTCATCATCAGACATCTGACTACGTATCCAGCGCGCTCCCCACTCGCCCAGGCCCATAACAATAGGCTCAAGTTCCTGCCCTGCCTGGGTAAGGTGATACTCTCTACTTTTCTGATCCTCAGAACGCCTGAGTTCGACCAGGCCCCTGTCTTGCAGAACATTAAGCCGCTGAGACAACATGGTGGGAGAGATTAGCGGCAAACCCCGTTTAAAATCATTATAACGACGGCTGCCGCACAACAGCTCACGTATCAGTAGTAGTGTCCAACGCTCCCCTAACGCCTCGCAAGCCTTAGCAATAGGGCAAAACTGTCCATAACCTTTCATATCAGAATCCTGTCATCACTTGCTCGTTACTACAGTTTTCGTAGCTTAAGGTACGAAAACCGTAGTAAACAAACTATAGACCCTCTGCTTTACTTAATGCACACCGATCCACAAAGTACAGGAGATTAAGTATGAATACTGAACAACAATACCAGGGAAAATGCTTTTGCGGAGCCGTACAGTTTACCGTCACGACGCAACCGGTT
>JAIBCZ010000267.1 GCA_024679645.1 Amphritea sp. | reverse complement strand
GCGATCAATCCGATCTGGTTGAATCAGAATATTGAGAGTGTAAAAAAGTCATTGGTTAACGCTTAACTGTTTTTTTGTACAGTGTTTCGTAGTAGGCTTAAATGTACAGACAGTACCAAGCCAGGCCGCCGTAGTGACAGATCAGCCTCAACGAAAAATAATCCATTGTGATTGTGATTGTTTCTATGCCGCAGTCGAGATGCGGGATAACCCCGCTTTAAAAGATATTCCTTTGGCGATTGGTGGATCATCTGATCGTCGGGGAGTTCTTTCTACCTGTAATTATCAGGCACGTAAATTTGGTATACATTCGGCAATGGCGACCGCCCATGCTATGAAGCTCTGCCCCGATCTTACCGTTATCCCTGGAAATATGGATAAATACCGAGAAGCGTCAGCTGCGATTATGGCAATCTATGCTGAGTATACTGACCTGATTGAACCGCTATCACTGGATGAAGCCTATCTTGATGTCACGGGTGTGTCAGCTTTTGGTGGTAGTGCGACTCTGATTGCAGAGGATATTAGACGCAGGGTAAGTGAAGCCGTTGGTATAACAATTTCAGCCGGTGTGGCACCGAATAAGTTCATTGCTAAGATTGCCAGCGACTGGAATAAACCTAATGGTCTTTGTGTTATCACTCCCGAGCAGATGGATGCCTTCGTTCTGCAACTACCGGTAAAAAAAATATTTGGCGTAGGGAAGGTCACCTCTGGAAAACTACAGCAGATGGGCATCGAAAATTGTGCTGATCTGCGCCAGTTAAGTATGGCAAAGCTGGTTAATCGTTTTGGCCGATTTGGTAAGCGGTTGTATGAGCTGAGCCGGGGAGAAGATGAACGCCCTGTTAAAGTGAGCCGGGAACGAAAGTCGATTAGTGTGGAGCACACGTTCTCAAGTGATCTGCCCGATCTGCAGAGTTGCCTCCCTCAGTTACCTGCTATGCTTGAAGAGCTTGGGTTGCGTTTCCAAAAGCATAGTAAACAGAGAGAGATAGCCGGAGCCGTTTTAAAACTTAAATTCTCTGACTTTACTCAGACGACGGTAGAGCAAAGTGCATCCGAGTGTCCGCTGATGCTTTATGAGCATCTTTGTCGTGAAGCATGGCTTCGGGGAGGCAAGGCGGTCAGACTCATTGGGCTTGGTTATCGACTTAAGCCGCGTAACCCTCAGTCTGCAGAGCAGCTAAAACTGATTGATTGAGGGGCATTTAATGGCAGGAGATAATATCGCTGAGCTTGTTCAGCGGCTGGACCAGTTAGAAGCAGATGCTGACTATCCTGATGATATTAATGGTCTCTATTGCTGTCGGTTAGCGCTCGATGCGCTGGAGCAGGGGAATTACGGTGTTGCGGCGATTCTGATTGATGCTCAGGGAACAGTCATCGCTCAGGCTGAGAACAGAGTGTTTAGTGCTGGTTACAATAGTCATGCCCATGCAGAGATGTTGCTGGTTGATCAGTTGGAGCAGGGGTTAAATTGTAATCCTGCGGAGTTAACCATGCTGGTATCACTAGAGCCTTGTCCCATGTGTCTGGCGCGTTTGATTCTGTCGGGGATAGCCTCCGTTAGGTATATGGCGCCAGATTCCTATGGCGGAATGCTGAGCCATGCTGAGCGTCTTCCTCCAGCATGGAAAAACCTGGCGCAGCTGCAAAATCATTATGAAGCCAGTATTTCTTCTGGTGTCAGAGCGCTTGCAGCCGATATAGCGGCTACAAATCTGGCGTTGTTGCGCAAAAAACTCCTATCCCATATCCGTCCATAGCACTGTTTTGTGCGCCCGCACAATGCTATAATCGCGCGCTTTTATCTCCCATACTTCATTCAAAATAAGTGTTCTCATATGTTGCAGTTGATTTATAAACGTTCTCAAAGCATGAAAGCCGATGTGCTGTCTGGCCTTACCGTAGCGCTGGCGCTGGTTCCGGAAGCGGTGGCTTTTGCTTTTGTTGCGGGTGTCGATCCGCTTGTTGGTCTGTATGCCGCCTTTATGGTGGGTCTGATCACTGCGTCTATCGGTGGCCGTCCGGGTATGATTTCCGGTGCAACGGGTGCGTTGGCCGTGGTGATGGTTAGCCTGGTTGCGCAACACGGTGTTGAATACTTGTTTGCTACCGTTGTTCTGATGGGGATACTGCAGATCGCTGCGGGTATATTCCGGCTGGGTAAGTTTATTCGTATGGTGCCTCACCCGGTGATGTTGGGCTTTGTTAATGGTTTGGCAATTGTGATTTTCCTGGCCCAGATGAAGCAGTTTCAGGTGGCGGATGCTGATGGCGTATTGGGCTGGATGCAGGGTGAGCAGATGGCCATTATGCTGGGGCTGGTTGCGCTAACGATGGCTATTATCCATTTTCTGCCAAAACTGACGACAGCAGTCCCATCAACACTGGTAGCGATTTTGGCGGTGACAGGTATCGTTATCGGTCTGGATATTGATGCTGCCCGGAGTGTGCAGGATGTTCTGGCGGATATGACCGGTGATGCAACCGCGAGTATCGCAGGCGGTCTGCCGCAGTTTCACATCCCCATGGTTGAGCTTAATATCGAAACGTTGAAGATTATTTTTCCTTATGCGTTGATTCTGGCAGCCATTGGACTGATAGAGTCTCTGCTGACATTGACTCTGATTGATGAAATTACTGAGACCCGTGGTCGGGGCAATAAAGAGTGTGTTGGCCAGGGCGTAGCAAACGTTGCCACCGGCTTCTTTGGCGGTATGGGCGGTTGTGCCATGATTGGTCAGAGTATGATCAATATAAGCTCAGGGGGAACTGGCCGCGCGTCAGGTATTTCCGCAGCACTTTTTCTGTTGCTGTTCATTATGGTAGGTTCCAGCTGGATTGAGATCATACCGGTTGCAGCGCTTGTCGGTGTGATGTTTATTGTTGTCATTGGTACTTTCGAGTGGGCCAGCCTCAATATGATGCGTAAAATTCCGCCTTCGGATGCGATCGTTGTTGTGACCGTTACCGTAGTGACGGTATTGACCGATTTGGCCATTGCTGTGATTGTGGGTGTGATCGTATCGGC
>JAIBCZ010000067.1 GCA_024679645.1 Amphritea sp. | reverse complement strand
TCCCGATCATCAATCTAGACATGCAGCACTGCCTGCTTGGATAAACAAATACAATCTGAGACGGGAACATGGCAGTATTGGAAAGAAACCACCAGTGTCCCGAATCCCTTCATTGTGTGAACAAGGTCTTTAGCATCTACAACTAGCTAGCGGCGAAGCCGCGATCTGGTCTAAAGATAAGCGATATGCAGAGCTTAGCTCTATCGACTGTGCGGTACTCCCCAGACACAAAAAAGCCTGCACAAGGCAGGCTTTTCTAACAGAGCTTCAGCAATAACCTTCTCTGCTACTGCAGAATTAGGGATAGGCGACAGGCAGAGTATGACCATATCGATAGCATCTTATTCACAGACACAAAAAAGCCTGCACGCGGCAGGCTTTTCTAACAGAGCTTCAGCAACAATTACTTGTTAGCTTTACGCTCTTTCTCTTCAGCAATAACCTTTCTGCTACTGCAGAATTAGGGATAGGCGACAGGCAGAGTATGACTATATCGATAGCATCTTATTCACAGGCACAAAAAAGCCTGCACGCGGCAGGCTTTTTTAGCAGAGCTTCAGCAACAATTACTTGTTAGCTTTACGCTCTTTCTCTTCAGCAATAACCTTCTCTGCAACAGAGTTAGGACATGCAGAGTAGTGTGCAAATTCCATAGAGAACTGGCCACGACCAGAGGTCATAGTACGCAGAGATCCGATATAACCGAACATCTCAGACAGAGGTACGTCAGCTTTAATACGAACACCTGAACCTGCAGCTTCCTGACCCAGGATCATGCCACGACGACGGTTAAGGTCACCGATAACATCACCAACGTGATCTTCAGGAGTAAACACGTCAACCTTCATAACTGGTTCCAGCAACTGTGGACCCGCTTTAGGCATAGACTGACGGAAAGCACCCTTCGCAGCGATTTCAAATGCAACCGCAGAGGAGTCAACCGCGTGGAAGCCACCATCGAACAGTTCAATTTCAACGTCCAGTACAGGGAAGCCTGCCAGAGGACCAGTATCCATCATGCTCTTGAAGCCCTTCTCGATAGCCGGGAAGAATTCCTTAGGTACGTTACCACCAACAACAGTAGAAGCGAACGTGAAGCCAGTGTTCTGCTCGCCCGGCTTGATGCGGTAATCGATCTTACCAAACTGACCCGAACCACCAGACTGCTTCTTATGGGTATAAGAATCTTCCAGAGGCTGAGTAATAGTCTCGCGGTATGCAACCTGTGGCTGACCCACAATCAGTTCAACACCGTAAGTACGCTTCAGGATGTCTACCTTGATATCCAGGTGCAATTCACCCATACCTTTCAGGATAGTTTCACCGGAATCTTCATCAGTTTCAACGATGAAGGTAGGGTCTTCTGCAACCATCTTACCGATCGCAACACCCATCTTCTCAGCTCCACCTTTATCTTTAGGTGTTACTGCGATTGAGATTACTGGCTCAGGGAAGACCATCGCTTCAAGTGTACATTCGTGCTTAGGATCACAAAGCGTGTGACCTGTTTGTACGTTTTTCATACCAACGATTGCAATAATGTCGCCAGCCTGAGCAGTGCTCAGCTCTTTACGCTCATCGGCTTCCATTTCACACATACGACCGATACGTTCGGTTTTGCCAGTGAAAGAGTTAAGGATAGTATCACCCTTATTCAATACACCTGAGTAGATACGAACAAAGGTCAGGGCGCCGAAACGGTCATCCATGATTTTGAATGCCAGTGCACGGAAAGGCTCATCAGTAGATACAGTCGCAACTTGACCCGTTGGCTCACCAACTTCGTCGGTCAGATCTTGTGGAATAACGTCTGTTGGGCTTGGCAGGTAATCTACAACCGCATCCAGAATAAGCTGGATACCTTTGTTCTTAAATGCAGAACCACAGTAAGTTGGGAAGAATGTCAGTTCACGGGTACCCTTACGGATACAACGCTTGATATCTTCCATAGCTGGCTCTTCACCATCCATGTAAGCCATCATCAGATCATCGTCCAGCTCTACCGCTGTTTCGATTAGCTGCTCACGGTACATTTCAACATCTTCTACCATATCGGCAGGGATGTCGCGAACCTCAAAGTTTTCAGGCAGACCAGAGTCATCCCAAACAAAAGCCTGACGAGTCAGCAGGTCAACAACACCTACGAAGTCTTCTTCACGGCCGATTGGCAGAACCATGATCAGTGGCTTAGCAGCCAAAACATTTTCAACCTGATCAACAACGCGATGGAAGTCAGCGCCCATACGGTCCAGCTTGTTTACGAAGATGATACGGGAAACGCCCGACTCATCGGCATAACGCCAGTTAGTTTCAGATTGAGGTTCAACACCACCGGAACCACAGAATACACCAACACCACCATCAAGTACTTTCAGAGAACGGTAAACTTCTACAGTGAAGTCAACGTGTCCCGGAGTATCGATGATGTTCATGCGGTGATCTTTCCAGAAGGTAGTGATCGCAGCAGACTGGATAGTAATTCCGCGCTCAGCTTCCTGTTCCATGAAGTCAGTTGTAGATTCACCATCATGAACCTCACCGGTCTTGTGGATCTTACCGGTCAGTTTCAGGATACGTTCAGTAGTCGTTGTTTTACCCGCGTCAACGTGGGCAAAAATACCGATATTACGGTAATGAGATAAGTCAGCCATTTCTTCACTCGAATAGGTAAGGGCACAAAAATTGGGCGCAATTGTACAAGATTTTATGGCGCTTGTAGACACATAAAAGCAATAAAATTATTCATCTGGATTTTTGTGAAGGATATCACCATAAAAGTAGTGACTTATTGCCGTTTATTACCGCAATAAAGACAAAACACACTCTTTTACTCGACCGCTGTCTGTTTTTTAGACAATTCAACTTCTCAGCTATCTGTTTTCGACAGCTAAGTAACTCAATAAAACAGTTATTCAGCGGCTTTCAGCAGGGAAAAGCTGACATCATCAGCTTCTCCCCCGGGGTCTTCAACATCAGCTAAGATGAGTGACCCAGACAGCGGAATGCTTAAAGCCTAAGTGTTCAGGCTTCATATTCATCAAAGATCGCTTTCAAGCCCGGTTTACTTGCAATAATTTCTTCCCGGCTCAGCCCCTGAAGCTCGTGCGGGAACACCAGCCAGTCTTCTGATTTGTGCAGATAATAGTGCGGTTCCAGATCTGTCTTGTTGTTTGCCGGTTTAAACCATGGGGTCGCGATCCGAATATCATGGGGTGCATTCAGACGCGCTTTTTCGTTTAGCGTATCAATCACCGCTTTCACACTCAGACCTGTATCGAACACATCATCCACAATCAGCAGGGAGTCAGGCTGGTTTACATTGCGAATCAGATAATCCAGCCCATGTACCCGCACTTCCTTACCGCGAGTACCGATACCGGTATAGGATGAGGTTCGAATAGAAATATGGTCCGTCTTCACGCCCATATAGTCCAGTAATTCCTGCACCGCGATACCCACCGGCGTACCACCACGCCATACACCCACAATAAAATCGGGACGAAAACCGCTGTTATAGACTTCCAGCGCCAAACGAAAAGAGTCCTCCAGAAGATCCTGCGCACTCAGATAAACTTTTTCAACCATAACCTTGCCTATCATTTGCCCGATGCCGGGCTACTGGGAAAAAGCGCTAATGTAAGACTATTACTACTGCGGCGCAACTTCAGTCGAATAATTGTTGACCTGAATGCTTGTCCTGTCAAAGCAAAGACTGGTAGCCTCTGCTTCTTTCTTTGGCTGTAGCCGAAACAAAGCACCGATGTGAACGGAAGTACTCCATGAATGCACTGAATCGATACTTTAAAATTTCAGAACGTGGCAGTGATATCTCTACTGAGATTCGGGCAGGTTTTACAACCTTCCTGACCATGTCCTATATCCTGTTTGTGAATCCACAAATCCTCAGTCTGGCGGGGATGCCGGCAAATGATGTCGCCATTGCCACCGCATTAGCCGCTGCAGTTGCCACATTTATTATGGGCGTCTTTGCCAATTACCCCTTTGCACTGGCCCCCGGCATGGGCCTTAACGCTTACTTTACCTTTGGTGTCGTAAAAGGCATGGGCGTCGACTGGCAGGTCGCACTGGTGGCCGTCTTTATTGAAGGCCTGATCTTTATGGCCCTGGCGATGACCGGCGTGCGTACCAAGTTAATCAATGCCATCCCCCATTGCATTAAGATCGCAACGATGACCGGTATCGGTCTGTTCCTCGCGATTATTGGCTTTCAGGGGGCCGGACTGACCGTCGATCACCCTGCCACACTGGTAACCCTGGGTAGCCTCCACGAGCCGAAAGTCCTTTTGGCACTGGTTGGTATCGTGCTCATCGCAACACTCATCGTAAAACAGGTGAAGGGCGCTATTCTGATCGGCATTGTGAGCCTGACACTTGTTGCCTGGGTGACAGGATTGTCTCCCGCTCCTGATAGCATTGTCGCCTGGCCAAGCCTGCCAAAAGAAACCTTTATGGCACTGGATTTTAGTCAGATTTTTAATGCCACTCTCATCACAGTGGTAATTGCCTTTTTGTTTGTCGATATCTTTGATACTGCCGGCACACTATTGGGCGTAGGCCGGTTAGGCGGCTTTCTCAACAAAAAAGGCGAATTGCCAGGGGCAGACCGGGCCTTTATGGCCGATGCCACCGGCACCACTGCAGGCTCTTTACTGGGCACAAGCACCGTTACCACTTACATTGAATCAGCCACAGGGATTGAGGAGGGCGGTCGTACCGGCCTGACCGCTGTCACCGTTGCGGCGTTGTTTCTCTTAGCGCTGTTTTTTACGCCGCTGTTTACCTCAGTACCGGCATTAGCAACGGCGCCTGCCCTTATTGTTGTTGGTGCGATGATGATGTCTGCAGCCCGTGAGATGGACTGGAATAAACTGGAGGATGGTGTCCCTGCATTCCTAACCATCATTGCGATGCCATTCACTTACTCTATCGCCCACGGTATTACCTTAGGAGTGGTCTCTTATGTGCTGATCTATACCCTGACCGGCAAAGTAAAAGAGATCCACCCGCTGATGTTTATTTTAACCGCTGCACTGATCGCTTATCACACCTATATCTGATCGTAACAGCATAAAAAAAGGCGCTGGACTCATTTAAGTTCAGCGCCTTTTTTGTATCCAGACGGTATCTCTGTTTAGTTTAGTTCAGCCCACCCCGATCGATCCAGGCCTGATAGATCGGGTCCGGCCACTTACTTTGAAAGTAACTAACCACCGCGTCGACCTCCGCATCAGCCAGCTTATCGCTAAACCCTGGCATACTACCACCGATCGCGATCCCACCCTGATTGATTGAACGTTTCAGACCTTTCAAGGGATGATGCCAGGCGTGGGCCTTACCATTCAGAGGCGGCGGGGGATATTTACCATCCGCTTCAGGCTTATTCCAGTCCCGGGTTCCCTGTGCAGCTAACCCGTGGCACTCGGCACAATTATCGGCAAACAATCGCTGTCCCGCATCCACTTGCGACTGGCTATACCAGCGTCCCTCAATTTTTGGTTCTGAGTCGCCACAGCCACTCAGTAAAACCACCCCAATCAATATTACTAAAGCCTTCATCTTAATAATCTGCATACTGGTTAAAGCTGCTCACCCGGCGCTGACTATCCATGGAAAATACCGTAAAGGAATCCTTACGAGCGCCCGCTGTATCCATCCCCGGCCCACCAGAAGGCATTCCTGGCACAGCCAGTAACTGAATGTCGCTTTCGACTGCCAGAAGGCGTTTAATATCCTGCGCGGGCACATGCCCCTCTATCACTTTGCCATTCACTTCTGCGGTATGACAGGAGGCCGCTTTCGGCGGAACCCCAAGACGGGTTTTATGGGAATTCACATCATTTACCACCACATCTTCAACTGTGAAGTTGTGATCTTTCAGGTGGCTGATCCAGCCTTTACAACAACCACAACTGGCACTGCGGTATACCGTAATGTCATACTGCTGTTCTGTCTTACCTTTCAGCCATACAGGGTCTGCGGCATAACTGTTCAATGACAAGCCAAGTAAGCCTGCCAACATGAAGATGATCTGTTTCATTTTTTACTCCTGGCTATCCTGTTCGACAGCCACACCATTTAACTGGTCTAAAATTGGACAATCAGCACCGTCATCACCGCGGCACTCCTGGGCAACCGCTTCAAGTAATGAACGCATCTGCTGTAATGATTCAAGCTGCTGATCAATTCGCTTAATCTGTTGCTCCGCTTTCTGTTTAACGCTGGCACTGGTGCGATGGGGATCCAGTGATAGTTGAAGCAATTCCCGGCTTTCATCCAACGAAAAGCCCATATCTCTGGATCGTCTGATAAAGCGCAACATATCCACCTGCTGCTCAGTATAGATCCGGTATCCATTTGCCGACCGGGCAGCCGCGGGAATCACCCCTTGCTGCTCATAAAAGCGAATAGTTTTACTGGTCAGTCCAGCTGCAGTAGCAGCCTGAGAAATATTCATACTGAACTCCGTCTATTTTTCTTCAGACAGTGATTAATTCATCAGTGGGTTAAACAGATAAGAGAGTAGGTCGGGGAGGGTGGTATACCGGTGGCGATATCGCCGAATGGTAAGCAGACAAAATCCAGACAGGGGGACTCTGAGTCGATGAAAAACCTTGAAAACCGGTTGGCCAGAGAAACAGTGCTATTGATAACTGCAGGCAACACCCAGGCAACTCTGTTTCACAGCAATCCGCATCAACCCCATCGCAGCTATCACCCACACAATCCATCGTCTGATGGGCTGCCATAGAAGGCACATCAGGCGAGACTGCTACAACGACAGGGCTAAGAGCCAGCACGCTAAGCAATAGGATTAAAAAGGCTCGATGGCAGATCAAAACAGGTCAGCTTCTCTTAAGATTTTCTCATATTCCTATACAGATTCGCCCGTTCTCAGAAAAAATGCAACTGTCGATTGACCTTACCGTCACTGGAAGCTCTATGCTTTATTCAGGACAAAATGATTCTGAGAAAACAGCATGACTATTACCTTGTTACTTGAAAATGTGAGCTGCGCTGGTTGCGTTAAGAAAATCGAGAAGAAAGTTAACGCCCTGCCCGATGTCGAACAAGCTTTAGTCGACTTCCCCCAACGACGCCTGAATGTCGAAGGCTCAATCAGTAACGACAAGCTGATTAACGCCCTGACAGAGATCGGCTATCGCAGCCGCCTGGCAAGTAACGATATAGAAGACCGGGCTCGACAAAAAGCCCAACAGGCCATTCAGTACAAGACTCACATCCGCAACACCCTCTTAGCACTTGGAGTCGGTATCCCATTGATGGTTGCCGGTATGCTGATGGATGAAATGAGCGTCCGCACCCTTCAGGATCAGATTATCTGGGGCATTGTAGGCCTCTTAACGCTGGCCATTCTACTAGGCCCCGGACGCCACTTTTTTTCCGGCGCCTGGTCATCGTTGCAAAACGGCTCAGCAACAATGGACAGTCTGATCGCACTGGGAACAGGCGCAGCCTGGCTTTATTCTACCGCAGTAGTGCTGTTTCCTGAGATGCTGCCGGAAAGCTCTCGTCACCTTTACTACGAAGCCAGCGCGATGATCATCGGTTTGGTCAATTTTGGCCTGGCGATGGAGATCCGTGCCCGCGGCAAAACCTCAGAAGCCGTTGAACGGTTACTCAACCTGCAACCTAAAACCGCGCGGGTGATCCGCAATGATAAAGAGCTGGACCTGCCACTGGATCTGGTTGAAGCAGGTGAAATATTACGTATTCGTCCCGGCGAGCAGATCCCGGTTGATGCCTTAGTAAAGGAGGGCAACAGTCTGATCGATGAGTCGATGCTCAGTGGCGAACCGCTACCTGTGCATAAGTCTGTCGGCGACCAGGTTAGCGCGGGAACACTGAATAAGTCCGGCGCTTTGATCGTCGAGGCCGAAAAAGTTGGTCGTGAAACAGCCCTGAGCCGAATTATTGAGATGGTGAAGCAAGCTCAGGCCAGCAAACCAGAGATATCCCGAATGGCGGACAACGTTGCCGCTATCTTTGTCCCGGTGGTCATACTTTGCAGCCTCCTCACCGCGCTGCTCTGGTATCTGCTTGGCCCTGAGCCTCATCTGGCTTACATGTTGATCACCGCGACCACCGTATTGATTATTGCCTGCCCCTGCGCGTTAGGACTGGCAACACCGATGTCGGTCATGGTCGGCGTTGGCAAAGCCGCTGAATACGGCATCCTGATCCGCAATGGTCAGGCCCTGCAAAGCGCATCTCAACTACAGACTCTGGTGTTGGATAAGACCGGCACCATAACCGAAGGGGCTCCCAGGGTCACCGATATACTCGGTGACCAGCCAAGCATGCTGCAGATGGCGGCCTCTCTGGAGAGCGCATCAGAACACCCTCTGGCCGAGGCGATTGTTCGCTATGCTCAAGCGCAGCAAGAAACACTGCTACCGGTTGAAGACTTTCAGGCCATCAGCGGACGAGGGGCTAAAGGGCTTATTAATAGTATTAAGGTAACCCTGGGTAATAAAGCCTGGATGACTGAACAAAAAATAGACTGCTCCCGTTATGACGCTCAGACTCTGAAACTGGCGGAACAGGCGAAAACGCCGGTATATGTCTCCCTTGATGGCCAGTTAGCCGGAGTACTGGCAATCGCTGACCCTATCAGACAGGATTCAGTCACCGCGATTGCCCGGCTTAAAGTCGCTGGCATCAACGTCATTATGCTCACCGGCGATAATCCACAGACCGCTGCTGCAGTAGCTCAGCAAGTGGGTGTGGATAACTTTATTGCCGGGGTGTTGCCCGAAGGTAAAGCCCTTGAGGTGGAAAAGCTTCAGCAGGCAGGCCGTAAAGTCGGGATGTGTGGTGATGGCATTAATGATGCTCCGGCCCTTGCGCGAGCCGATGTCGGCTTTGCCATAGGCAATGGAACCGATGTAGCGATTGAAAGCGCCGATATGGTATTAATTCGCAACAGCCTGCATTCAGTAGCCGACGCCATTGAGTTATCGCGGGCGACTCTGGGTAATATTCGCCAGAACCTGTTTGGCGCTTTTATCTATAACACCCTGGGTATACCAGTAGCAGCAGGTATTTTGTTCCCGTTAACCGGCATGCTGCTCAGCCCGGTCATTGCCGGTGCAGCGATGGCCTTCTCATCCGTGACAGTGGTCAGCAATGCAAATCGATTACGTTTGTTCAAGCCTGGACAATAGCCCAAAACATATTCCTACAGTGACCTGGAATCGAGTTGAGAAACTTTCAGCTCGGTTCCCGTAACCACTGCCATAATTAAGGTATCCTCAAAGTCGGATACATTATCATGTGCACAACCTCCAAAATTCACCACCAGACACTCGGTGGTAAACGTTCAATAAAGTACGACACACAACTGAGTGGTGAGCAACAATTTGAATTCGCTAAGCTTGCCAATGCAGCATGGGAGCGTCGTAAGGCTAAGCGTTACATCGACCGAATCTTCTATAACCGAACAGAAGAATTGATTAAGCACGAAGTCAATTCGAAGCCCGTTTCACCTACCATCTGGTCTTTAGTGGTTAACTACTTTTCCCACACCGATCAAATCAGATAGAGAACAGCCAGCAAGCCACTCACACTCAGCACAATAGTATAGGGCAGTGCCATAATGACCATCCGCATATACGAGAGTCTGACCAGCGGTGCGGCCGCTGAGGTCAGCAGAAACAGAAAAGCCGCCTGACCATTCGGTGTCGCAACACTCGGCAGGTTAGTACCAGTATTGATCGCTATCGCTAAAGTATCGAAGTGTTCACGACTAATTCGGCCAGTCCGAAATGCTTCAGCAACTTCATTAATATAGACCGTCGCAACAAACACGTTATCACTGATCGCTGACAACAAACCGTTAGCAACAAAGAACATCGCGGGCTGATTACGCAGATCCATTTGCAACACCCATTCGATCACCGGGGTAAAGAGATGCTGATCGTGGATAACAGACACTATCGTGAAAAACACCACTAAGAGGGCGGTAAAGGGAAGCGCCTCTTCAAACGCCCGGCCGATTCGATGCTCTTCTGTAATACCATTCATACTGGTCAGTAAAATAATGACTGTCAGACCGACAATGCCGACTTCAGCCAGGTGAAAGGCCAGTGCAAAGATCAGAAAGACGGCCACGGCAAACTGCATATAGAGTTCGGCCCGTTCCTTTACTCCCCATTGCGACTGGGCTTCCTGATCAAACGCTTTGAGAATATTAAACACCGGCTCAGGGATTTCGGCACCGTAGCCAAACCAGCCGGTTCGCTCCAGCACAATGGTGGTGAGCAAGCCACACAAGAGCACCGGCATA
>JAIBCZ010000281.1 GCA_024679645.1 Amphritea sp. | reverse complement strand
CCGAACCTGATTGCAAACCTAAGCAGCGGTTCTATAGAAGTTTGGCAACTCAGCTGCTCCTTGAAAACAGCATAAATACTGCCATTTAGACCGCCTTTCCTGTATCCTTCGCGCTCCTGTCATATCGACACTTCAGTTATAGAGAGAGTGCATGAAATTTACCGAGCTGGGCCTGTCGGCACCGATACTCAATGCCATTTCCGATAAAGGTTACGAGACCCCTTCCCCCATTCAGGCGCAGGCTATTCCTGCGGTACTGGAAGGTAAGGATCTGATGGCAGCAGCTCAGACCGGTACGGGTAAAACGGCAGGATTTACGCTGCCGCTTCTGGAACTGCTAAGTCGTGGAGAGCGCGCTAAAGGCAACCAGATTCGTGCTCTGATTCTAACCCCAACCCGTGAGCTTGCAGCACAGGTTGCGGAAAGCGTCCACGACTATGGCAAGCATTTACCACTTCGTTCTGCCGCTGTCTTTGGTGGGGTGAGTATCAATCCACAGATGATGCAACTCCGTAAAGGCGTCGATATTCTGATCGCGACACCCGGCCGATTAATGGATCTCTATAATCAGAATGCCGTCAAGTTTAACAAGGTTGAAGTGCTGGTTCTGGATGAAGCCGATCGTATGCTGGATATGGGCTTTATTCACGACATCAAAAGAGTCATTAGCCTGCTGCCGCAAAAGCGTCAGAATCTGATGTTCTCCGCAACATTTTCTGATTCTATCCGTACGCTGGCAAAAGGTCTGGTCAATAACCCGATAGAGATCTCTGTCACTCCGCGTAACGCAGCGGCAACGACGGTGAAGCAGTGGATATGCCCGGTAGATAAAAAGCAAAAAGCCCGTCTATTCACTGAACTTGTTAAAGAGCACCAGTGGCACCAGGTACTGGTATTCACTCGCACCAAACGGGGAGCAAACCAACTCGTTAAGCATCTTGATTCAGAAAAGATTAACGCGGCGGCCATCCATGGCAACAAGAGCCAGGGCGCACGGACCAAAGCACTTGCTGAATTCAAACAAGGCAAAGTACAGATATTGGTTGCGACTGACATTGCAGCAAGGGGCCTGGATATTGAACAGCTCCCGCAGGTGGTGAACTTTGATCTGCCCAATGTTGCTGAAGATTATGTTCACCGCATCGGTCGTACCGGCCGCGCTGGGGCAACCGGACAAGCGATATCACTGGTTAGTGCGGATGAGTTTGATCAGTTGTCAGCAATCGAAAACCTGATCGGCAAACTATTAGAGCGAGAAGAAATTCTGGGATTCCAGCCGATCCACAATCTGCCGGAATCAAGGCTCAATACGCGCTCTCGCAAACCAAAGAAACCGAAAAAGCCAAAACCACATATCGAGCATAAAGATGGCCAGCGTTCCGCAGATGTTGCTCGTGGTCATAAGCCAGCGGGTAAAAACAAACGCCATCGCGCGTCTGGTAACAATCAGGACCAACAGTCCACCAGCGGCAACACCTCACAGGGGCAAGCTAAGCCTGGTTCCAGAAAAACTGCCGGCGCCAAACCGACAGGAAACAGCCAGCAACCCGCCAATCGCGGTGGACGCTCTGGAAATCGTGGCAATAGTTCAGCAAAGCCTGGGCAACGCTCCGGTAACCGGAGCCCAGGCCGGGGCTAAGCCCAGGCCGGCGTTTTTTTTAGCTAAGCTGAACATTACAGACTGAAAATAATTCTCTCTGTAGGTATAGTTCTAACCTCTGATCTTAAAGGTAGCTAACTATGCGATTTCTTTTTATCGGCGCCGGAGGGATAGGTTGTTACTACGGCGCCAGACTCCAGCTTCAGGGCCATCAGGTATGCTACCTGGCCCGCGGTGAACACCTACAGGCACTACAGGAACACGGATTAAAAGTCAGCCATCAGGATCTTAAGTTTTCGGAACCGGTGGAAGCTGTCGATCTCGAGACCCTGAAAAAGGACCACAGCTGCACCGACTATGACCTTATCCTGCTCACGCTCAAGGCCGGCTCAACAACGTCAATCCTGACACAACTTAAGCCCTGGCTTAGCACCTCAGACACCCCTGTTTTATCACTTCAGAATGGCGTTGATAATGAACCAATGATCGAGCAGCTTCTGAACCGCCAGCGCACGCTTGGCGGCCTTGCTGTTCGTATCGGTGGCCATATCATTGCACCGGGTAAAATCGAGGCCACAGGCCCTGCCCAGGTAGTTTTTGGTAGCTGGCCAAATCACAATAGCGCAGAGATTTTCAACCCTGCTGCACTGGCCTTATTTGCGGATGCTTTTAATAATGCAGGCATCCCCGCCCGCATTAGTAACGACATACGTCATGAACTATGGCGTAAACTGTTAATCAACAATGGCGTCAATCCTCTTTCAGCCCTGACTCATCTGGATACCCGCAGCCTGACCTCTCATCCCACTTACGGCAAAACAGTGTATCGAATGATGCAGGAAGTAGCCGCCGTATCCCTGGCTGATGACGTCGAGCTTGATCAACAGGATATTGACGAAATGTTTGAGCTGATTAGCAACTTTGATGCGATCAAAACCTCAATGCTG